>CANMAT010000379.1 GCA_947494865.1 Deltaproteobacteria bacterium | reverse complement strand
TAGAAGCCCTGAATGCGGCTGTTCACCGTGTCGCTCATGCCGGCCTCGCGAGGGCGCGCAGCCCGTCGAGCACGCCGCGCAGCTCGCCCGGCGCGAGCGCCTGCGGGCCGTCGCTGAGCGCGCTCCCCGGGTCGTCGTGGGTCTCGATCATCACGCCCGCCGCGCCCGCGCCGATGGCCGCCCGCGCGAGCGGAGCCACCAGGTCGCGGCGCCCCGTGGCGTGCGAGGGATCCACGATCACCGGGAGCTTGTACACGTGCGCGAGGAGCGCGACGGCCCCGAGGTCGAGCAGGTTGCGCGTGAGCGGGTCGAAGCCCCGAATGCCGCGCTCGCAGAAGATCACCCCGGGCGCGCCGTGCGAGAGCAGGTACTCGCCCGCGAGGAGCCACTCTTCGAGGGTGGCCGCCATCGCGCGCTTGAGCAGCACCGGCCGCCCCGCGCGCCCCACGGCCTTCAGGAGCGCGAAGTTCTGCATGTTGCGCGAGCCCACCTGCACGAGGTCGGCGTACTCGGTCACGAGGCCCACGTCGCCCTCGCCGAGCGCCTCGGTCACCACGCGGAGCCCGTGCGCGTCGGCCGCGCGGCGCAGCCAGCGCAGCGCCACCTCGCCGTGGCCCTGAAACGCGTACGGCGACGTGCGGGGCTTGTAGGCGCCGCCGCGGAGCATCTGCGCGCCCGCCGCGGCCACCTTCGCGGCGCGGGCCTCGCTGCGCTCCTCGCCCTCGACGGCGCAGGGCCCGCAGAGAAACACGGGCTTGCCCGGCGCGCCCACGGCGACGCCACGCACGTCGACGACGGGGCCCTGCGCGGTGACGCGCGGGTGCGGCGACGGGGGCGCGGCGACGGAGGCCACGCCCTCGATGGTGGAGAGCTCCGACGGGCTCACGGCGTTCGAAGCCGCCGAGACCGCGAAGTGCAGCACGCGCGTGCCGTCGGTGAGCGGAGAGACCCAGAGCCCGCGGGCCGCGAGCGCCTTGCGTACCGCGTCGGCGTCGGCGCCCTGTCGCAGTGTGACGATCATGGCGTGAACCTCACTTCTTCCGGTGGAGCATCGCGACGGCGACGCTCTCGAGCGAATCACGGGCGCGGCTCGGGGGCAGCGCGCCCAGCTGACGAACCGACTCTTGCGAGAGCTTGCGCGCGAGGGCCACGCTGTCTTCGAGGGCCCCCGTCGCGCGGAGGGCCTCGGCGGCGCGGCGCACGAGCTCGGGGTCGACCGCGGAGCTCGCGCCCAGGCACTGACCGCGGAGGGCCTCGCCGAACGCGGGGTCGCGCTCGACCGCGAGGAGCAGCGGGTAGGTGAGCTTGCCCTCGCGCAGGTCGGAGAACACCGACTTACCCACCACCGCGGCGTCGCCCGCGACGTCGAGCACGTCGTCCATAACCTGAAACGCCACGCCGAGGTTGCGACCGTAGGCCTCGAGCGCGTCGCACTGCGCCGTCGCGAGGCCGCCCGCGCGCGCCCCGGCGTACATCGCCCACTCGAAGAGCGACGCGGTCTTGCCCTCGACGACGCGAAAGTAGGCCGCGAGGTCGGGCGCGTAGGTGCCCCGCGCCGCGAGCTGCAGCGCCTCGGCGCCGAGCATCGCGCGGAGCACGCCGAGGGCGCGGTCGAGCAGGTCGTTCATGCCCGCCGCGCGGATGCGCGCGATGGCTTCGACGAGCAGCCAGTCGCCCGCGAAGATCGACGCCGCGTTGCCGTACACCACGCGCGACGTCGGGGCGCCGCGGCGCAGGTCGCCCATGTCGACCACGTCGTCGTGCAGGAGCGTGGCGCTGTGCACCAGCTCGGCGGCCACGGCGAGGTCGCGCGCGGCGGCGTTGAAGCCGCTGCCCGCGCGGGCCGCGAGGGCCACGCACATCGGGCGGAGGCGCTTGCCGCCGAGGGCGAGCAGGTGCCGCGCGCTGGCGTGCATCGGCGTGGGCGCGCGGTCGAGGGCGCCGAGGTCGCGCTCGACGTCGGCGAGGTCCGCCTCGATCCAGAGGCGGAGCTCCGCGATGCGCTGCGTGAGGTCGTGGTCGCCGCGGGCGGCGTTCACGTCTTCGATGCGGCGGAGGGTCTCCGGCGAGCCGAACATCTGGCCGGGCGTAGGGGCGTGCGAAGCGTGCGAGAGCGTTACCATCGTTACCCCCTGCGCCCGCGCAGCGCGCCGACGACCGACGGGCGTGAGAGCTGGAGAAGGTTGCTGAACTCCGAGAAGTCTGCCCGGCGCGAAGCGAGGAACGAGCCGATCACCGACTCGGCCATCGAGGCGAAGGCGTGCAGGCGCCCCACGCGCTCGACGCGCGCCCGGTTGGCCGCCGTCGAGGGGGCCTTGCGCAGGAGGGCCCGCGACTGCTCCAACCGCTCGCGCACTGACGTGACCAGCGAGCGCTCGCGGTCGTGCACCACGCGCGAGATCATCTTCCAGAAGTCGGTCTCGGCCTCGTAGAACTCGCGGCGCTCGCCAGGCTTCCACACCCGGCGCACCACGCCCCAGCGCTGCAGCTCGGTGAGCGTCATGCTCACCGCGCCCGCTGACATCGACAGCCGCTCGCCCAGCTCCGCCGCGCCCAGCGCGTCGTCGGCGAGGTACAGCATCGTCCACGCGCGCCCCAGCGCCTTGCGAAACCCCCAGTGCTCGATCACGTCGCCGATCGCGTCGGCGGCCAGCAGCTCGGCCTCTCGCTCCACGGACTCGCTCATCGGCGCCTCGTGAACATTCAAAACTTTCTGAACGTTCATTAGTTGTCGTCGCACCTGAAGTCAAGCCGCCGCGCCGCGCCGCCGGGCCCGAATCGCAGGGTTTACGGGGCGCGAAGAGCTTCCTTGAAGCGGCGCGAAGGCGCGTGATAGCGTCCGCGGCGTTCTGGGGGCCTTTGTGAGGGCCGCCGAACGGGAGAGACCCCACGATGAGACGCGGATTGCTGGCAGTGGCCGGCCTGATGTTCGGTGTGACGGCGGCGCTCGCGACGGGCTGCGAGGGCGAGAGCAAGCTCAACGTCGTCATCGAGCAGGGGCCCAACGCGCCGAACGTCAACCTCCCGGTCGTTCCTACGCTGCCGCCGCCGCCGCCCGCGCGCCACACCGACGGGTCGTACACCCTCTACGGCCTGCGCCACGAGTCGCTGCGCAACCCCGCGGAGACCTTCACCAAGCAGCAGCGCGTGCACGGCTTCATCGTGAGCGTGTACATCCCTCGCGTCGCCGACGGGGCCCGCGCCGGTCAGATCTGCAACGAGCGCGACCGCTGCATGGAGGAGCGCCCCCACGTGTACATCGCCGACACCCGCACCGAGCGCGACCCGCAGCGCCTCATGATGGTGACGGGCTACGCCACCTCGCAGTACGAGATCGATGACGCCAAGCGCGTCGCCCGCAGCGGCCACCCCCCCGCGGCCCCCGCCGGCCAGCCCGCGGCGCTGCAGCACACCATCCCCACCGACTTCGACGAGGGCGCCGAGGTGGTGATCACGGGCACCTTCTCGCGCCGCGCCGCCAACGGCCAGGCCGACTCGGCGGGCCTCCTCGAGTACATCTCGCACACTACCACTACGCCCGCGCCGCCCCCGGCGCCCGCGCGGCGCTGACGGCGGTTGCGCGCGGCCTTCGAGGTCGGGTAGCACTCGCGGGGTGACACTCCCCGCACGGCCTCCGCCCCGCAAGCAGCACTTCAAGAAGCCCCCGCTGCGCGCGCAGACCACCACCCTGTGGGAGTACCCCTCGCAGCACTACGGCGAGGGCATGCAGGGCGACCGCAACTACGTGGGCGCCACGCCCTCGTGGGTGATCTGGAACGTGCTGCAGCGCTACTCGCGCGAGGGCGACCTCGTGGTCGACCCCATGTGCGGCTCGGGCACCACCCTCGACGTGGCCAAAGACCTCGGGCGCCGCGCGCGCGGCTTCGACCTCGTGCCCCGCCGCCCCGACATCGAGCGCGCCGACGCGCGCAAGCTCCCCGTCGAGAGCGGCTCCGTCGACGTGTTCTTCGTCGACCCGCCGTACTCCGACCACATCAACTACTCCGACGACCCCGCGTGCATCGGCAAGCTGTCGGCCTTCGACGCGAAGTACTTTCAAGAGATGCGCAAGGTGTTCGAAGAGGCCCGGCGGGTGCTGCGCCCGGGCGGCACCTTCGCCCTCTACGTGTGCGACTACTTCGAGAAGAAGCGCGGCTTCGTGCCCGTGGGCTTCGGCCTCTTCTCGCTCTTCACCATGTTCTTCGAGCCCCTCGATGCGGTGGCCGTGGTGCGCCACAACAAAGACCTCGACAAGGGCAACTATCACCTCGCCGCCGAGCGAGAGAACTTCTTCCTCCGGGGTTACAACCACCTCTTTCTCGCGCGCAAGCCGCTCGAAGAGGCGCCCGCCCCGAAGCGTCGACGCTGACCCGCGCCCATCGACCACCGCGAGCGCGCGCCCCGCCGCCGCGCTCAAGCAAGAGAGACCTCCGATGACCACTGCCACCGACGACGACCTCAAGCTCCTCTTCCTCGAAGCGCGCACCCACAACGGCTGGCTCGACCGGGCCGTCGACGACGACACTTTGCGGCGCCTCTACGAACTCGCCCGCATGCCGCCCACCGCGGCAAACACCAACCCCCTGCGCCTCGTGTTCGTGAAGAGCCCCGCCGCGAAGGAGCGCCTGCGCCCCGCCCTCGCGGCCGGCAACGTCGACAAGACCATGGCGGCCCCCGTGACGGCCATCGTGGCCTTCGACGTAGCCTTCGCCGAGAAGATGGGCGAACTCTTCCCCGCGCGCCCCGAGATGGGCGCCAACATGGCGAAGATGCCCGAGGCCGCGCGCGACCGCTTCGCCCTCATGAACGGCTCGCTCCAGGGCGCCTATGTCATCATGGCCGCCCGCGCCCTCGGCCTCGACGCGGGCCCCATGGGGGGCTTCGACAACGCCAGGGTCGACGCCGAGTTTCTCGCCGGCACCACGTGGCGCTCCAACTTCCTCCTCAACCTCGGCTACGGCGACGCTGCGAAGCTCTATCCCCGCAACCCGCGCCTCTCGTTCGAAACCGCCTGCCGCATCGACTGACCCCCGCGGGCGGCCTTGTCAAGCCCCGCCTCGACCCCTCACATCCCAACGCCGCGGCAGCGCTCCCTAATGTAGATTTCGGGGCACT
>CANMAT010000378.1 GCA_947494865.1 Deltaproteobacteria bacterium | reverse complement strand
GCCTCGCCTGCGGCTTCGACGCGCTCGAAGCCGCCACGCCCACTGGGTCGCAGAGCAGCGCGTGCCAGGGGCGCCTCCCGACGGCCATCTTCGCGCCGGCGTTTCTCGGCGCGGGCATCGGGGCCGCGGCGGGCGTCACGCTCATGGGCGATCGCCTCGGCGGCAACGGCGCGTGGTGGGGCTCGTCGCTCGGCGCGCTCGCGGGGAGCGCCGCGGGCCTCGCGGTCGTGTCGGCCACCGACCTCGACTGGCGCGCGTCGTCGCTGGTGTTCCTCGGCGCGGCGACGGTCGGCGGGGTGATCGGCTACGAGCTGTCGGCGTCGGCGTCGCCCGCGGCGACCGTGGCGCGCGCGGGGCGCGTGGTGCCCGTCGCGTCGCTCGCGCCCGGCGGGGCCGCGCTCGGCGTCGCGGGCACGTTCTGATTGGCGGGGAGAAGCGCCGACAGCGGGCGGCGGAGTGGGTGTATAACGACGGCCTCACGCATGCGCGCACACAGCTCTCGCTACGGGGTGTTCTTCGTCGTCGTTGCCGGCCTCTTCGGGTGTGACGCCACGTCGCCGCCCGGAGACACCGCGCCCGACGGCGCCGCGGTCGACGCCGACGACGCGGCCGTCACGCCCGACGGGCCCGTCTTCGACGCGCGCCCCGCCGACGACGCGGGCGACGCGCGCGAGGTGATCGGCGTCGAGATCGACCCCGGCAACGCCTCGCTCACCGCGCGCAACGGCGACCGCCCCACGCTCGCGCTCCGCGCCTACGGCGTGCGGCGCGACGGCGCCCGCGTGGTGATGCCCAACGGCGTGTGGAGCCTCTCCGACCTGCGCCTCGGCGACATCAACGGCGACGGGCTGTTCACGGCCTCGGGCGTCGGCGGCGGCACCGTCACCGTGCGGGTGTCGGTCACGGGCGCGCGCGCCGCGGTGCTCAACGCCACCACCACGCTCTCGGTGGTGGTGCAGCGCGACGTGTTCGACCCGCCGCGGCCCAACCTCGCCGCGCCCTTCGCGGGGGCCACGCTGCGCAACGACCCCGCGCGCGCCACGCGCGTCGTGTACCCGCTCGACGGCGCGCTCATGCCCAACAACGTGGCGCCCGCCACGCTGCAGTGGGAGCGCGGCGCCGAGGGCGACATCTACCGCGTGCGCATCGCCAAGCGGCACGCCGTCACCACGGTGTACCTCGAGCATACGGGCAACGCGTTCACCTTCGCGCACCGCGTGGGCGCCGAGGCGTGGCGCGCGGCCGTCGAGAGCGACCTCGACGACGCGCTCACCGTCACCGTCGACCGCTGGGAGATGGCCACCGGCGACGTGCTCGCGGGCTCGCCGGTGCGCGTTCGCTTCTCCCACGGCGCCGTGTACGGCTCGGTCTATTACTGGAACCTCCTCGCCGGTCGCATGGCGCGCATTCGCCCCGACGCGGCGACGAGCGTCGACCTCATTCCGCAGCCGGCCCCGCGCATGCGCGACGGCACCCGCTGCGTGGCGTGCCACACCGTCTCGCGCGACGGGCGCTACCTCGCCGCGCAGACCACCACCGGCGCGGGCATGGGCGGCGGCGTGTTCGACCTCACCGCCGACCTCACCGTCGACCCGGCGCCCACCGTGGCCGCCGCGGGTGCGTTTCAGTGCGCGTCGTTCAACCCCGACGGCACGCGCCTCGTCACCTGCGCCACCGATCGGTGGGCGGGCGCCTTCGGGATGATCAACCCGCGCACCGGCGCCGACGAGCCCGTGACGGGCCTCCCCACCGAGAACGCCACGCAGCCCGAGTGGTCGCCCGACGGGCGCAACATCGCCTACATCGCCAACGTGGCGCTCGACTCGCAGGGCAACCCCGTGCGCGGCGACCTGGCCCTCTTGCGCGACCCCGGCACGCGGCCCACGGTGTTCGACGCGCCGCGCATTCTTCACCGCGGGAGCGCGCTCGCCATGGCCACGCCCGCGGGCGAGACCGACGCGTACCCCACGTGGTCGCCCAACTCGCGCTACCTCGCGTTTCAGCACGGCGTCGGGGCGTTCTCGATGACGGGCCCCGGCGCGCTGTACCTCGTCGAGCGCGACGGCGACGGCACGCCGTGGCGCCTCGACCGCGCCAACGGCGGCGCCAACGGCGTCGAGTCTTACCGCCCCACGTTCTCGCCCTTCACCACTGAAGAGGGCGGCGGGCGACGGCTCCTGTGGCTCGCGTACTTCTCGCGGCGCGACTACGGCAACGCGCAGGCGGGCACGCGGGGTACGCGCCGTCGGCAGATCTGGGTGACGGCCGTCGAGGCCTCGCCGCGCGCGGGCGAAGACCCGAGCCACGTGGGCTACTGGCTCCCGGGGCAAGACGTCTCCACCGAGAACCTCTCGGCCTACTGGGCCGCCGAGGCGTGCCGCATGACGGGCGAGGTGTGCCGCTCGTCGGCCGACTGCTGCGGCGGGGCGTGCCGCCCCGACCCGATGGACGCGACGCGCTCCACGTGCCAGCCGCCGCCTCCCGCCGAGTGCCGCCGCCGCGGTCAGACTTGCGGGAGCACCAACGACTGTTGCATGGGTCTTATGTGCTACGGCAACGTCTGCGACATGCCGCCTGCCTGATCGCGGCGCTCTGCGCGTGCCGCGGCGACGGGCGCGCGCGATCCCACACAGAGACGGTGCGGCGCGAGGGGCGGTGGCATTGGTCGCTCCCGTCGCCGCAGGGCAACACGCTCAACGCCGTGTGGAGCGACGGAGCGCGCGCCTTCGTGGCCGTGGGCGAGCGCGGCGCGGTGGTGCGCAGCGACGACGGCGGCGCCACCTGGGCGTCCGTCGACGCGCGCACGGGCGCCTCGCTCAACGCGGTGTGGGGTCACGCGGGGGTGCGCATCGCGGTCGGCGCGGGCGGTGTGGTGCTGCGCTCCGTCGACGGGGGCAACGCGTGGGCGCCCGTCGCGAGCGGCACGACGGCGGACCTCGACGCGGTCGCGGGCCGCGGCGCGACGGTGGTGGCCGTCGGTCGACGCGGCGACGCGATTCGCAGCGACGACGGCGGCGCGCGCTGGCGCGCCCTCCCGCGACGCCCTGAGGGGATGCTCGCGGTCACGGTGGCCCACGACGGGACGGCGTTCGCCACGGGCCCGCGCGGCGGCCTCGCGCGGCTCCGCGAGGGCGGCGCGTGGGAGGCGCTCGCGAGCGGCGTGAGCGTGACGTTGCCCGGCGTGGCGCACGACGGGAGCGCGCTCTACGCGGTGGGCTGGCAGGGCGCGGTGGTGCGCTGCGACGCGCGGGGCGAGGGGTGCGCGCCCATCGTGTGCGACACGTCCGACGACCTCTTCGACGTGACGGCGGTCGACGGCGGCGCGCGCGCGGTGGGGATGCGCGGCGCGGTGGTGTCGATCACGGCGTCGCGGTGCGTGCGCGCGGTGATCGACGAGGCGGCGTCGCTCAACGGCGTGGCGCGCGGCGCGCGGGCGGAGGTGGCCGTCGGCGAGCACGGCGCGGTGGTGGTGCGCGAGGGCGACGTGTGGCAGTCGCGCGTGGGCGTGCGGTCGACG
The DNA here is from genome assembly GCA_947494865.1 of Deltaproteobacteria bacterium. Taxonomy (GTDB): domain Bacteria; phylum Myxococcota_A; class Polyangia; order Polyangiales; genus CAISKJ01. The sequence goes on along the minus strand of CANMAT010000378.1, from coordinate 1,602 downwards.
GCGCTGTTCACGGTGTGGGGCCGCGGGCCGGAGAGGGTTCACGTGGCGGGCGCGCAGGGGGTGTACCTGCAGAGCACCGACCGCGGGCGCTCGTGGCGCGCGGCGTCGACGGGCGTAACGAACCACATCGTGGCGGTGCGCGGCGTAGGGCCCGGCGCGCTGGTGGCGCTCACCGGCGGCATCTCGGCGATCCGGTCCGACGATGACGGGCAGCGGTGGCGAGAGGTTCCCCTCGGCACGGAGCGGGCGGGGGTGGCGCTGTGGGCGGCGTCGCCGACGGAGCTCGTCGCGGTGGGCGCGCGCGGCGCGGTGGCGCGCTCGAGCGACGGCGGGCGCTCGTGGTCGCCGCGGGTGAGCGGCGTGCGGGTGGCGCTCTTCGCGGTGTGGGGCAGCGCGCGCGACGACGTGTGGGCCGTGGGCTCGAGCGGCACGATCGTTCACTCGCGCGACGCGGGCGACACGTGGGAGACGCGCGCGAGCGGCACCACGGCCGACCTCACGGGCGTGTGGGGCAGCGCGCGCGGCGACGTGTACGCCGTGGGCAAAGGGGGTACGGTGCTGCACCTCGACGCGACGGCGAGGGGATGGACGCGCGTCGCGACGGGCACCGAGGCGGCGCTCTTCGGCGTGTGGGGCAGCGGACCCGACGACGTGTACGCGGTGGGCTCTGGGGGCGTGGTGCTCCACGCGACGCGCGGGGGCACGCGATGGGCGCTCGAAGAGAGCGGCACCGCGGAGGATCTGCTCGCGGTGTGGGGCAGCGGACCCGACGACGTGTACGCGGTGGGCTACGCGGGCACCGTGCTGCACCGGTGGTGAGCGACGCGAGCCGTTCACGTTGACCGTGAACGCGTTCACGGTCGCTGTGAACGGTGGCGGTGCTCGTCGAGGGCAGCGATGAACGCCGCGAAGCTCTCGTTGTGACTCGACGCGTCGAGCAACACGCTGTGTTCGTCGAACGCACGGGCGACCGCCAGGTACGCGTGGCGATCCTTCGCGCCAGCGCTCGTGGAGAGCGTGGCGCGATCGCTCGCTCGGAGCGCCTTGTTGGCCGCTTCGAGGCAGCCGGTGGTCTTCTTGCGCTTGTTGTTGCTGCACAGCAGCGGAAGGAGCCAGCACTCGATTGCGTGCACGCTTACCGCAAAGATCAGGCGCTCGCGGTGTTTGTCGAACACCGCCTCGCCCGCGGCCCGGCGCAGCCGCGCGATGACCCGTTCGATGAGCTCGGTCACGGTGAGCTCGCGGCCGGCCTCGCGCCACGAAACGTCATAGCCCTTCTGCTCCGAGACGTCGGTGTCGATCTGCACCACGATGTAGTCGACGAGGCCACTGTCGAGCGCGTCGGCGAAGCGTCGCGTTTCGAAGTGCTTCAGCACCATGCCCCAGCCCGCGTTGCCGACGGCGGGTGAGGCGAGGGCGGCGGGTGGTTGGAGGGGCGTCGGGTCGAGGTCGTCGTCTTCGAAGTACCCGCGAGAATTGCCTCGAGCACGATCTGGTCGGTGACGCCCTCGGCGATGATGCCAAACCTCACCACGGTGACAGCCCTCAGAAGTTCTTCGGCAGGCCGCCGAGGTAACCGCGCAGAAAGGCCTCCGAGAGCCG
>CANMAT010000377.1 GCA_947494865.1 Deltaproteobacteria bacterium | reverse complement strand
GCCACCTCCACGTCTCGGCATCATCGACCACCACGCAGCGAGAGAGGCTGCGTTCCCGACGCGCCGGGTCGGGATCGTTCACGATCGCGGCCAGCGCGAAGGCCCTCGCCTCCTCGTCGGGAACGCCTTCGATGCCCACCCAACCGATGCCACGAGGATCGACCAGCGCAGCGCGAAGCATCTCCGCGCGCTCATCACGCATCGCTCCGATCGTAAGCACATCGGACGGGAGGGCGGGCTGCGTCTCGCCACACCACAGACGCAGCACCTCTTCTGGTAGCGTGATCCCGGCCACGGGACGCCCCAGCTCGCTCGCCATCCAAAGCGATGCCGTGGGACTCTGCTCCAACCACGTTGCCAGATCGTCCGCGTCGAGGAGACGCACGCTTGCCCAGGGGCCCTCCCCTTGCCGCGCCTCCTGCCAGCCAGCCTTGCCCTTGCGTTGTGTATACCTCCCGGCGATCACCGCGACGTAGGTGGCGGTCGAGGCCCAGGACGGCGCCTGCTCGGCCCTCTTTCTGAAGTCGTCGTTGAGCTTCGCATCGTCGGTCTGAACGGTGAGCTCCCAGTACGAGGCCCCTGCCGGACACCAAGCGTTGCCTTGCGCAGCGCTTACAGCGCCATCCCACCCGCCGAGCTGCACGCCCGCGTCGCCGCGCATCTCGAGCGCTCGGAGCGGAAGGGTGCTCGCGAGCAGTCGCCGAATGAGGATCGGGAGCCGCCCCGGAGCGTCTCGCCGAGAGGCCCACTGAGCGAGATCCAATGTCCGCCACGCTCCAGGCGCCGATTGCTCCGACGCGCCCCCGCGTGCGATGCGGGCGCGGCGATGCAGTTTCCCCGCGACTGGCTGGCGAAGGGCGTGCTCCAGGGGGCGGTCGAGGGGCCGTGCGTGGTGCACATCGAGGAGCAGGTGACGCCCGAGGTGCTCGCCCTCGACGCGTGGGTCGAGCCCGTCGCGTCGCGCGTGCACGAGCTCGACGCGCGCGGCCTCCTCGGTCGCATGGTGCGCGAGGTGAGCGTGCTCGAAGCCTTTCACCCGGGCGTGTCGCTCGACGACGTCGACTGGTGCCACCTGCGCGTCACGCTCCTGCACGACAAGCAGCGACGTGGCGCCGCGAAGCTCCCACAGGCCGAGAGACCGCTCGCGACGCCGAGGCCCGTGCTCTGGCTCGTGACGACCGCGAGGCCCGACACGGCCATCGCGTCGTGGCACATGAAGCCCCTGCGCGCGTGGCCCCGCGGCTGCTACGCGAGCGTCGTCGAGCGCGGGCCGCGGCTCGTCGTGACGCCCGAGCTCCCACCCACGCGCGACACGTTGATGCTGCGGCTCATGGGCGCCGACGAGGTGCTGCGCCGCGCGCTCGAAGACCTCAACGCGCTGCCCGACGACGCCTGGGAGCGCGCCGTGGTAGAACCGCTCATCGCGCTCATTCGCCGAGATCTTGCCCGCATGGGCATCACCCTCGAGCTCCCGGAGAAGGACCCCGTGCACGACTTCAAGGTCATTCAACAAGCCTGGGAGCTCAGGAAGACCGAGCTCCGCGCTGAGGGCAGACTCGAAGGCAAGCTCGAAGGCAAGCTCGAAGGCAAGCTCGAAGGCAGCCTCGAGACCCTCGCGCGCTTCTTCGAACGGCGCCTGCACCGCGCGCTCTCCGAGCGTGAGCGCGACGCGCTCGCAGCCCGCTTCGACCTCGTGGGCCCCGACCGCCTCGGCGACGTCGTGCTCGACCTCGCCCCCGACGCCCTCGCCGCCTGGCTCGCCGATCCCGCCGCGCGATAGGGGAGTCAGCGAGCCTCGCGCGAGCGCAGGCGCCTGCTCCTGCGAGTGCAGGCGCCTGCACCTCGGTCAGCGCGTGAGTCGCTCGGCGGCCTTGCGCGGCAGCACCACGCGCACCTGATCGCGCCCCACCGTCACCTCGGCCTTCGCGAAGCCCGCCCCCCGCAGCGCCGCGCGCACGGCCTTCTCGATCGCCGCGATCGTCTTCTCGCGCTCGCGCGCGGCGGCGGTCTTGGGCTTCGCGCTCGTGGCGCGCACGACGCGGGTCGCGTCTTCGATCTCGCGGAGCGACGCGGTGGCCACGGGTTTCGCCCCCACCGTCGCCCCATCGCGCAGGAGCGACGCGGGCGAGTCGGCTTCGGGCGTGGCGTCGGTGTAGGCCACCAGGGCGTAGGCGCGCTCCTGCCCGAGCGCGAGGGCCTGCTCGCGGGGCACCTTGCGCACTACGGCGATGAGCTTGGCCGCCTGCCGCGCCGAGAGCAGCCGCTCGGCGGCGAGAAAGGCCTTGAAGCTCGCGTGCCCCGCCGCGGCGTAGAGCTTGTGCTCCACCACCTCGCGCAGCGCCTCGCCCATGTCGTAGAAGCTCTCGACCACGTCGGTCATGCGGCGGCGAATGAGCGCCACCAGCTCGGCGAGGCGCGCGAGGTTGCGGGCCAGCGCGGCGGCCTTCGTGCGCTCGATGAGTGAGAGCTTCGACGCGGTGCCTTTCCCCATGATGTGACCTCCGCGGGCGAGCACATCACACGCCGCGCGGGGTGAGAAGCGCGAAGCGCGCTCCCCGTCGATCGTCGTAGCAGTCGAGAGGTGCGACGGGCGTGGCGAAGGGCTCGTCGTTGACGGGTTGGAGGAGCATGGTAGGAGAGAAGATATGCCCGTGATTCAAGCTGGAGCGCGCGTGTCATCGGAGCAGCTCTTGCGCGCGGTTGATGAGATGTCGCCCGACGAGCTCTCGACCTTCACGCAGCGTGTGATCGAGCTCCGCGCGCGCCGCGTCGCGTCGACGCTCTCAGCCGGGGAGTCGCTGCTCTTCGAGCGCGTAAACCGCGCGATGCCCGCAGATCGGCGCGCGCGCTACGACGCGCTGTGCGCGCAGCGAGAGGCCGACGCGCTCACCGCCGCCGAGTACGACGAGCTTCTGACGATCTCCGACGAGGTCGAGCTTCTCGATGCGGATCGCATCGCGGCCATCGCCGACCTCGCGAGGCTCCGCGGGGTGTCGCTCGACGCGATGATGACGGCGCTCGGAGTGCCCGACCGCCGACGATGACGGACGCGTACGTCTCCAACGAGCTGCGCGCGCTGGTCACCGAGCGGGCGCGGGGCTGCTGCGAGTACTGCAGCAGTCAGGCGCGCTTCGCGACGCAGGCGTTCTCGGTCGAACATGTGCAGCCTCGCAATCGAGGCGGGGCGACCGTCGAGGGCAACCTCGCGCTCTCGTGCCAGGGCTGCAACAACCACAAGTACAACAAGACAGAAGGTGTCGACCCGGTGAGCGGAGCGAGCGTCGCGCTCTTCCATCCGAGGAGCGACCGGTGGGACGCCCACTTCGCCTGGAGCCACGACACAACGCAGCTGCTCGGGCTGACGCCGAAGGGGCGCGCCACGGTGGCGGCGCTGCGCCTCAACCGCGACGGCGTCGTCAACCTCCGGCGCGTGCTCTACGCAGCCGGCGAACACCCGCCGCGGTAGTTGTACTGAGCGCCAAGCGCTCGCCGCCCGCTGCGACCTCGTGGGCCCCGACCGCCTCGGCGACGTCGTGCTCGACCTCGACCCCGACGCCCTCGCCGCCTGGCTCGCGGACCCCGCCGCCCGATAGCCCGCTCTCACCTCGCGCGAGTGCAGGCACCCTGCACCGCGAAGTGCAGGCGCCTGCACCTGCGCGTGCATCAGGGGCCTACGTCGGCGACCTCGCCCTCGCCCGTGGCGATGGCGCTCACCCAGCGGTCGAGCTGCACGCCGCCGACGCGCGTGGTCGTCCACTCGGGGAAGAGCAGCCAGGTGTGCGCGTCGGAGGCGGGGTAGTAGGTGTGAAAGCGCGTGCCCGCGGCGCGCCGCCGAACGTCGAGGAGGCCCGCGAAGAAATCTTCCGAGCGATAGGTGGCGCGGCGCGCGCAGTCGCCGTCGCGGCCCCACGAGAAGAAGCCGCGAATCACCTCGTCGCCGGCCGACGAGATGAGCCCCATGCGCCGCGTCGGGTACTTGCGATAGAGGTACTCGTAGAGGTTGCTGATGCCGCCGCCGTCGGCCTGGCTGCGGCACGCGGCGCAGTCGGCGGGGAGCGTGGCGTCGAGGTTCCAGAGCGTGCGCCAGCGCCGCTGGAGGCAGGGTGCGATGTACGCGTCGCCGAGGGGCGGGCCCGAGTCGTCGACGAGCGAGACGTCGACGGAGGGGCCGAAGGCCGTGGCGATCTGGTCGTAGTTCCACGCGGCGCCGAAGCCGCCCGCGCTCACGCCGGTGACGAGCACGCGGCGCACGTCGCGGAGCGCGGGCACCACGCGCGCCAGCGCGAGGCGCACGTTGCGATACCCGGTGAACACGTAGCTCCGATCGCCGACGGTGACGGGGCGGTCGTTGTCGCCTGCGTGCACGTCACCGGTGCAGTAGCCGATGAACACCTGGTTCCAGTCGCGCATCGGGTTGCCGGGCTGGCGCGCGAGGGGCCCCAGCGAGCCCACCAGGGCGGCCTCGACGCGAAACTGGCTCTGTTCGAAGCCGTCGCGGTGAAACGCGTCGCGGCACGTCTCTTCGTTGAAGCAGGCGCCGCCGCCCATGAAGAAGATCACCAGCCCGTCGGAGCCCGGCGAGAGGTTGACCCCGATGCCCGTCGGCGAGCCGTTGAGGCACCGCGCGCCCTCGATGGGCACCCACGTCCACTCGCGGGGCCAGGCCGTCGCCAGCGGGTCGGGCGGCGGGCCGCTGTCGTCGGTCGCAGCGTCCACGACGGCAGCGTCGGCGGCGTCGCGCGCGGCGTCGACGGGGGGCGAGACCTCCGCGCTGCCGCAGCCGACCACGGAGAGGAGCGCGATGGACGAGCACACGAGCGAGATGCGCATACGGGGCGCTCATCGTAGACGCATCAGCGCGCGCACGTCGAGGTGGTGCAGTACGCCGCACCCCTTCTTGCGACCTCGGCGCGAGGTGTGAGAACCCCGGCGTGCGTGCGGCGCCTTCCTACACCCCTCGCGCGGCGCCCTCACGGTCGCCGGCTGTTACTACGTCGCGTCCGCCCCGCGCTCACCCCACAACGGCCAACGGGGCCGACGACGCCTCTCGCATCGCCGACCCCGCTCACCGTCCATCACGCGTCTGTTACGAGCAGCCCATGCTGCTGCCGCAGTTGAGGCAG
>CANMAT010000376.1 GCA_947494865.1 Deltaproteobacteria bacterium | reverse complement strand
GCCTGACACGATCACGAAGGGCAGGTCGAGGGCGCGCTCCTTCACCAGCGCGAGGGCCGCGGGGCCGCTAAACGCCGGGAGCGAGTAGTCCGAGAGCACCACGTCCCACCGGCGGCGCGAGAGCGCCTCGGCCATGGCGGCCTTCGACTCGACGCGCTCCCACGTCGGATCGAAGCCTCCGTGTCGGAGCTCACGCACGAGGAGCTGCGCGTCGCGCTCGACGTCTTCGACCAGCAGCGCTGCGAGGGGTTGCGCCATGGCTCAACCCACGACCGCGGGCGGCGGCCGGTTCACCACGAGCCAGTAGAGCCCGAGGATGCGCGTGGCTTCGACGAACTGCGCGAAGTCGACGGGCTTGCGCACGAAGCTGTTGGCGCCGAGGCCGTAGCTCCGCACGACGTCCTGCTCCTCGTCCGACGAGGTGAGCATCACCACGGGCAGGAGCTTCGTGCGCTCGTCGGCGCGCAGCGCGCGGAGCACCTCGAGGCCGTCGACCTTCGGGAGCTTGAGGTCGAGCAGAACGAGCCGCGGCATGTCGGCCGGCGCGCGATCGGCGTGGGCCCCCTGGCGGAAGAGAAAATCGAGCGCCTCGGCCCCGTCGCGGACGTGCGCGATGGGATTGCCCACGTTGCTCTTCTTGAGCGCGCGCTGCGTGAGCTCGGCGTCGCCGGGGTTGTCTTCCACGAGGAGAATGAGCGATGCGTTCATGACGCCTGCGCCTCCGAGTCGAGGGTGAAGAAGAAGGTCGCTCCGACGCCGACGGCGCCGTCGGCCCAGACGCGGCCGCGGTGCCTTCGAACGATGCGCCGCACGATGGCAAGACCCACGCCGGTGCCGTCAAACTCCGCGGCGCTGTGGAGCCGCTGAAACACGCCGAAGAGCTTGTCGGCGTAGGTCATGTCGAAGCCCGCACCGTTGTCGCGCACGAAGAACACGCGTTCGCCGTCGTGCAGGGCCTCGCCCACCTCGACGCGCGCGTCGCCGCGCTGGGCGCTGAACTTCCACGCGTTGCCGAGGAGGTTGTCGAGCACCACGCGGAGGAGCCGCGCGTCGCCGAGCGCGGGGATGGAGGGCGGGAGCGCGAGGGTCACCGCGCGCTCCGGGTTGAGGTGCGCGAGGCGCCGCGCGGCGTCGCGGGCGATCTGCGCGAGGTCGACGGGCTCGGCCCGCACCTCGCTGCGCGTGACCCGCGAGAGCGTGAGCAGGTCGTCGATGAGCTGCCCCATCTGCCGCGTCGACTCGCGGATGTATCCGAGGAAGCGCTGGCCGTCGCCGTCGAGCGCGGCGCTGCAGTCTTCGGCGAGGGCCTGGCTGTACCCGTCGATGATTCGCAGCGGCGCGCGGAGGTCGTGCGCGACGGACCAGCTGAAGCCCTCGAGCTCGCGCATCATGTCGTCGGCGCGCTCGCGCGCGCGGACGCGCTCGGTGACGTCGCGGCTGAAGGCGAGGATGTACCTCCGCGGGCCCATGTCGATGAGCCCCGCGGTAAACTCCACGGGGAAGCGCGTGCCGTCTTTGCGCACGTGGGGCACCTGGCCGTCGACCCACTCGCCGGCGAGGATGCGACGGATCTTGTCGGGCGCGTCGGCGGCCACGTCGGGCACGTCGAGCATGGTGATCGACCGCCCCACGAGCTCGTCGACGGTGTACCCGTGCATGCGCGCCGACGCGGCGTTGGCGGCGCGGATGGTGCCCGCCTCGGGCCCCTCGGCCTCGAGGATCCAGATGGCCTCGTTGGCGCGTTCGAAGAGCAGCCGATAGCGCGCCTCGCTCTCGCGCAGGGCCACCTCGGCGGCGACGCGGTCGGAGAGGTCGTGCGTGACGACCATGCCGCCGAGCACCGCGCCGTCGACGTCGCGCACGGGGATGGTGCTCGTGAGGTAGGTCTTGCCGTTGTAGGTGATCTCGTTGCGCGTCACGCGCCCCTCGAGCGCCGCGCGATAGTCGCCCTCGATGGCCGCGCTCGTCTCGGGGGGGAACACCTCGTAGATCGTGCGCCCCTCGAGGACGGCGCGGCTGAGGCCCACCTCCGCGAGCCCCTTGCCCTCGGCGAAGGTGTACCGAAGCGCGTGGTCGAACACCACCACCGCGCCCGACGGGTAGTTGCTCAAGATGGCCCGATGGAGCGCGTCGGACGCCACGCTCAGGTCGGCGATGCCCGAGGGCCACCGGGCGAGCGCGAGCGCCTGCGCGGCGAGCGCGGCGAGGGCGTCGAGCAGCGTGCGATCGTCGTCGGTCACGGTGCGATCGGCCTCGCGCCAGCCCACCACGAGGGCGCCGTGCGTGCGCGCCCCGCGGGCGATCGCGGCGCTGGTCGCGGTGCGCGCGATGTGTGCGAGCGACGCTGCGAGGGACGCTCCGTCGCTCGAGGCGTCGAGGCCGGCGAGGGTCACCGCGTCGAGGCCCACCGCGGCGCGCGCGGCCTCGCGGGGGCTGGTGTGATGCGCCGTCGCGACCACGAGGTCGGCGCCGAGGCCCTCCGCCGCGCACGAGGCCACGATCTGCAACACGTTGCGCGCGTCGAGGTCGTGGTTGAGCTCCTTCGCGGCGCGACAAAGAGCGAACAGCCCTGTGCGTGTCTGTAGACCCGACGGTCGATCGGACATCGTACCTACCCCTATCTCGATGCGAGTGAAGCGCAGGCCGATGCGCACAGCAAGCGCATATTGCCCGCACACATCGAAGAAACCATCTACGCCGATGCGTGATCCGAAGAGAACGAAGGCGGCTCGCGCACGCGGAGCGTAACGGTGCGCGCCGTGCGCCGACGGTGCACATCGCGCGTGCCGAGGGCCCACGTAGCGGTCCTTCAATGGAGGTCTCGCGACGACCTATCCTGGCGCGCGATGAACACGCGCGGGGCGTTGGGGTTCGCGTGGTTGCTGTGCGTCGGCTGCGGCACCGCGCCCGTCGACGCGCCGCGTGACGCCGCGACGCCCGACGCCGACGTTGTTGGAGACGCCGCGCCGAAGCCCGTCGACGCCGCGCCCGCGTGCACCGTCGGTCTCTGGGATCCGTCGTCGGGCACGATCGATCAGTGGCCCGACCAGCGCTTCATCGCGGCCCATTCCACCACCGCCACGGGCGTGCGCCTGCGCGTCGACACCGCGCGCTTCGCGCCCATCATCATCGCCTAACGCCCGGGGGCTCGCGCGCGGTGCCCAGCGCGCTCCTCGGCGTGGTGCTCGACGACGACACGGTGCCCAACGTGTGCAACTACACCCTCGCGCGGGCCATGGGCGTGTCGATCGTTCCGCCCGTGCTGCGCGCGGCGCCGGGGCTCGCGGCCACGGGCGCGGCGCCCGTCGCGGGCAACTTCGCGATGGGGCGCGCGACGGGGGCGCTGCTCCAGTTCGACGTGGTGGCTGGCAACGGCGGGGCCAGCGTGCGCGCCACGCACTCGAACGTGGGCGCGAGCGACGTGGGCGCCGAGGCGTGGCTGCACTTCCTCAGCACCCACTGGGCGCGAGGGCTCGCCGAGGTGGCCGACCCCTACGTCGCCCTCGGCCGCGCGCACGCCCCTACGCCGTGACCCGCGCCCGCTACGGGTCGCGGCTCACGAAGCCGCGCAGCGCAATGAGCGTCTCGTGGAGGTGCGCGTCCCAGAGGTCGTTGTGGTGGCCGCCCTCGATGCGCACGAGCTCCCCGCGCGGAAACACCGTGGCCAGATGCGCGCCGTGCGAGAAGGGGATCACCTCGTCGGCGGTGCCGTGGATCACCCGCACGGGCACCGTGACCGACGGCGCGAGCGCCTCGCTGTCGAAGCGGTCGCGAACCAGAAAGCGCACGGGCAACCACGGGAGCATCGCCGCCGCCACCGCGGGCACCGAGCGAAACGGCGACATGAGCACCACGCGCGCCGCCGCGCCCCGCGCCGCGAGGGCCGTCGCGACGCCGGTGCCCAGCGATTGACCGAGCAGCACGGTGCGCGCGGGCGGCACCGCGAGCCGCGTGCGGAGCAGCGCCATCGCGCCGTCGGCCACATCGACGATCGCCTCTTCGCTCGGCGCGTCGGCCGCGAGGGGGCCGTAGCCGGGGTACTCGACGGAGAGCACGTTCCACCCCTCGGCGTTGAGCGCGGGGGCGAGCTCGGCGCAGTCGGCGAGCTGCATCCCGTTGCCGTGGAGGTACGCCACCGTGATCGCCTCGGAGGGGCTCTGCGCGCGCGGCGACCAGAGGGCCACCACGCGGCGACCCGCGGCCGAGCGGCCCTCGAGCACCGTGCCCGCGGCGGGGGCGCGCGGCGGCGGCGCGGGAAACAAAATCCTTCGTTGCAGCGCGACCAGCATGAGGGCGGCGGCAACGTACGCGATCGCGAGCGCGCGGGCGACGCGAAGCATCCAGCGCGGGCGCCGGGAAGGCACGGCGAGTGTGTACACCGCGCCGCGCGCGCTCAGTCGGGCAGGCAGGGGAGGTGCGCGACGCGGCACGCGTCGGGGTCGCGCGAGAGCGCGGCGCAGTCGACGCCCACGCAGCGGCAGCCGTTGAGGCCTGCGCACATCGTGCCGTTCCACGCGTAGCCGAGGAAGAGGTCGCAGGCGCCCTCGCCGCGGGCGTCTTGCGGCGCGCACGCGGGCCCGGCGCCTGCGTCGGCGGCCGCGCATGCGCCGCGGTATTGATACTGCCGCCCGGGGCACGTCGAGCTGCCCGAGAAGGTGACGCCGTCGCAGCCGCAGAAGGGCGCGAGGTCGGCGGTGCACGGGCGCGCGGCGACGCACGTCCAGAGCGTGGCGCAGCCCGCGGCGCCTTCGCACATGGAGCCCGACGGGCACTCGGTGGACGCGCGGCACGCGCGCGGGAGGGGCACGTCGACGGGCGGCGGGCCGCCGTCGGGGCACGCGATCTCGGTGCAGCTGAGGGCGCCGTCACGGCCGCACGCGCACGTGTTGCAGCCGTCGGGGGCGGGGCACCGCGCGCCCACTGCGCACCGGCGACCGTCGGGGAACACGCACCCCGGCGCAGGACCCGCGTCGACGCCCTCGCACGGCCCGCGGGAGCGGTACGAGCGCACCGGGCACGTCGAGCTGCCCGTGAAGGTGCGCCCGTCGCAGCCGCAGAAGGGCGCGAGGTCGTCGGTGCACGGGCGGCCGAGCCCCGGGCCGCAATACGAGGGCGTGTCGCAGCCCTCGCGCACGGCGCACTCTT
>CANMAT010000375.1 GCA_947494865.1 Deltaproteobacteria bacterium | reverse complement strand
GTTGGTATCGGACTGCGGCGCGAAAAGCGAGCCTCCGTCGAAGCAATGGGCCACCGAGCGCCGCCCCCTACGCGAGCTTCACCGCGCGGCCCCACGTGAGGTGCGGGCCGACGGTTCCGGTGCCCGCGACCACCCACAGGAGCTTGCACGGCGGGCGCACCTTGGGTGCGGGCGCCACGCCGTCGGTGAGGTACACACACCCGTCCCAGGGCTGTGTGTGACGGGTGTCACGGAGGTGCTGAAACGCCGGGTCGAAGCACGTTCCCCCGCGGCCGCCCACCTTGTCGGGCACTTTGCCCCGGTACGCGTACACGCGCTGCACAGCCGCGTCGCACTCGATCACCTGCACCTCGGCGCCCTGGCGCCACATCGCGTGAATCTCCGCGAAGAACTCCGCGAGGTCGTCGTCGGCGATGCTGCCCGACGTGTCGACGATCACCGCCATGCGCTGGTACCGCTTCACGCGAATGCCCGGAATGGTGTGATACCTCCGGCTCTCGCGCTGCCACGTTCCCGCGAGTCGCGTACGTCGCGCGCTCGACGCGAAGAGGCGCAGCGCGCGTCGCCAGTCGAGCTTCGGCGCCCGCCGCGCGATGGCCGCCGTGATGAGCTCGCGCAGCGGCCCGGGCAGCGCGCCCCACCCGCGCGGCCCCGCGCGGTCGCGCGCCTGCACCACGAGGCGGTCGAGGTCCGCCGCGGCCACCTGCGACGGAGCATCGGTGCCGTCGCCCCAGCGGTCGTGGTCGCTGTGCCATCGGGGCGCGCTGAGAATCTTCTGCAGGGCCTCCGAGCTCTTCGGCGACGCGCCGCCGTCGCTCTGCTTCGCAAGCGCGTGGAGCCGGTCGTAGTACCAGTCCACAGAGCGGTCGCGCTCGAGCTTCAGGTCCGCGAAGGTGGCGAGGGTCACCGCGTCGTCGGGGAGCTTCCACGGCGACACGATGAACTGGTTCACCACAAGGTCGGCGGCGATGTTGAAGAGCAGCGCGTCGTGCCGCGCGCGGTCGAGCCGAAACAGGTGGCGAAACAAGAGGTGCAACGCTTCATGCTTGAGCACCGCCACGCGCTCGGGGCCCTTGCGCAAGCGCTTCATGAAGAAGTCGGGGTTCACCGTGAGGGTGACGCGCGAGCCCGCGAGCGACACCGAGGCCGTCGGCGTGCTGTCGTCGGCCGCGCGCACCACGGCCCCCAGGAGGTGCCCGAAGAAGGGCTCCTTCAAGAGAAGCTGGATCACGCAGCGGGCGAACTCGTCGTGGCAGGCCTGGCTCATCGCGCGGTCACATCCCCGCGAGCATGAGCTCCGCGAGGCGCTTGTCGCGAAGCATCGCGCGCACCACCTCGGCCCCGTCGGCGAGCATGTCTTTGTGAAGCGCCACGCGCAGGTCGTTGGGGAGCGTCTTCAAGAGAAGAAAGCTCACCAGGTTGTCGCCGTGGCGCTCGCGGGGCACATACTCCGTACGGGTGACGGCGAGCGCGAGGCGCGTGCACACCGTCGAGAGGCGGTCGACGCGCTTGCCGCCGCCGCGCGACTCGGCGAGGCGCTCGATGCGCTTCGCCACGGGCTTGAAATCCTCGGCGTCGAGAATCTCCTCGGGGTCAATGAGCTCGGCGAGGTTGTCGGCCACGAAGCTCATGAACGTGGCCGCGGTCACGTCGTCGAGGGAGCTCATCGCGAGCGTGTGCACCAGCTCGGCCTCGCTCTGCAGGTCCGGCAGCTCGCGAATCTGTTCGAAGAACTGCGTGAGCGAGCGCGCCGTCGTGCGACGCCCCGACACCGCCTCGGGGTACGTGAGCACGAACGCGATGCCGCGCGGATCAACCCCCGCGCGCGTGGCCCACGCGGCCCAGGCCTTCGCATCGAAGGTGAGCGTCACGTGGAGCATGCGCGTGAGCATGGCGTCGTCCATCGGGGTCACCGAGTAGTCGCCCCCCTCGGGGTTGGCCGTCGCCACGATCTGCCAGCGCTTCGGCAGGCTCCACGAGAACATCTCGAAGTTCTGCAACAGTTGCATGAGGCCGCGCAGAATGCGGTCGTCGGCGCGGTTCAGGTCGTCGAGGAGCAGAATGCCGGGGCCCTCGTCTTTGGGCACCCACGCGGGCGGCGCGAACACGGTGTACTCGTCGCCCTGCCGCGAGGGGTCGGGGTCTACGAGCGTGGGGAGCCCGTGCAGGTCGCCCATCTCTTCGAACTGCGCCGGGGCGCAGTAGGCGAAGCGCCAGTTGTTCTCGCGCGCGTAGTCTTGCACCACCATCGTCTTGCCGAGGCCGTGCGTGCCCCAGATGCACACGGGCGTGCCGAAGCGCCCCGCGTCTTGCGCGCGGAGGTTCGACTGAAACACGTGGTGCAGCGTCTTCTTGAGGCGCGCGGCGTCGAGCCTGGCGCCATAACAAAGCAGATCGGTCGACACGGTGGGTCTCTCCCTTCGGGACGTAGAGGCTATTTGAAGAAGCGTCGCAGGGCGTCGGGCGCGTCGGGGCCCTTCACGGCGATGCCCTGCGCGCTCAGCGTCTGCAGGGGCAACGCCTCGAGGCCCTCGAGGCTGGCGAGCTTGCCGCACCACTGAACGTACAGCGCCGTGAGCTGCGTGAGCTCCGCGAGGTCGCGCACGCTCGCGAGCTGCGGCGACGCGCTCAGATCGAGCGTGCGCAGATGCGGAAACGCCCGCAGCGGCGCGCAGTCGACGAGCGGCCACGACGCGTACCGAAGCCTCGCGAGCGCGGTGAGCCCCGCGAGGGGCTTCGACGGGATCCACGCCGCGGGCGTCGCCGCCGCGTCGAGCAGGGCGAGCGCGGTGAGCGTGTCGAGGCCCCGCAGCTCTTTCAGGTTGCTGTTCGACGCGACCGTGAGCGTGCGCAGCGCGGCGCAGCCCGTCACGTCAACGCGCTCGACGCCGCCGAGCCGCGACGCCGTCGCGGTGGTGAGCTTCAGGCATTCGCGCAGCGAGACCGACCGCGCGCCCGGCGCCGACGTGAGCGAGAAGCTCTCGAGCGCGCGGTGGCCGTCGAGCACGAGGTCGCCGTCGCCGCGCGCCGTGCCCACCGACGCCTTCGTGAGCGCGGGCGCGTCGCGGAGGCGCGCCACCTGATCGAGCGGGCAGTCGAAGAGGTTCACCTCGGTGAGCGCCGTGAGCCCCGCCATGTCGAAGGCGCTCCACGCGCCCGCGTAGTGAAGGTCGAGCTTCTTCAGCGACCGCAGCGACGAGAGCGCCTCCGTGTGGGTGATCCCCGCCGCGCGCTGCACGTGGAGCATCTCGAGGCGCGTGAAGGCCGCGAGGGGCGCGGCGTCGAAGGGCGCGGCCACCTTGCCCGACACGTTGCCGTTGAACGACAGCATGGTGAGCGACGACTTGAGCGCGTCGGCGGGCGCGCAGCCCGCGGGCGCCGCGGCCGCGAGGGCGAGCACCGCGCGCAGGCGGTAGGGCTCGGCGGGAGCGGTGTCTTCGAACCACGAGCCCTTCATGAGCACGGTGCCGCAAGGGTGCTTGCGGTCCGGCGACCCCCACGTCACGCCGTCGAGGAGCTCGGCGTAGAGGGTGGGGTCTTCGAGGGCGCGCACGAGCTCCACGCCCTGGTCGATGGTCTCGGGGTCGCGCGAGAGGAGCAGCTTCTTCAGGCGCGTCCACACGGCGCGGTGCTCCGTCGCGATGGCGGGCGGAATCACCGGCCCGCGCGGCGCCGGCGGAGGCTTCGCGGCGAGCTTCAGGAGGTCGGCGTCCTTCGCGAACGAGGTGATCGCGCGCAGCTTCGCGGGCAGCGACGATTTCTCGACCCCGGTGCCCGCGAGGATGAGCGCGCGCAGCGACGGCAGCCCCGCGAGGGCGCTCACGTCGCGCACCTTCGCGCAGTTGCGCAGGCTCAGCCGCTCGAGCTTCTCGAGCTTCGCGAGGGGGGTCACGTCTTCGAACGCTCCGCCTTCGAGGCTGGCCGTCGCGAGCGACGCGCAGCCCTCGAGGCCGTCGAGCGACGTGAGCGACGCGCAGTTCGGCAGCGTAAGCACCGAGAGCGCCCTCGCGCCCGCGAGGTGCCGCACCGTGGTGATGTGCTTCGCGTCGCGCACGGCCACCACGTCGAGCCCGGGGCTGCCCTCCACGCCCTCGAACGACCGCAGCGCGTTGGTGCTCAGCCGCAGCCCCTGCAACGTGCTGGTCGCGCGCAGCCCCGCGAGGCTCTCGAGCGACCCGTTCGCGGTGACGTCCACGTCGTCGAGCGCAATGCCCGCGAGGTCGTCGACGTCGCGCAGCGCCCCCCAGCGAACGCGAACGCTCCGCAGCGCGGGCGCTCCGTCGAGGCCCAGGCGCGCGATGCCGTTGCAGTTTGCGACGTCGACGGAGCGCAGCGCCGGGAGCGCGCGCAGCGGCGCGAGCGTCGTGAGGCCCCCGCAGCCTTGGAGGCTCACCTCCTCGAGCGCCGCGAGCGACGCGAGGGGGGCGAGCGAGGTGATGGCCGCGTTGCCCCGCTCGATCGTGAGCGAGCGCAGCGCGGTGTTGCCCGCGAGGGGCGCGAGGTCGCCCGACTGGTAGCTGTGGAGGTTGAGGCGCAGGTGGGTGAGGCCGTCGAGCGCGCGCACCAGGTCGAGGCTCTGGAGGTGGTAGCAGGCGGTGAGGTCGACCTCGCGTAGCGCGGGCACGTCGGTCAGCGGCGGCGAGCGCACGAACCCCACCGCGCGCACGGTGAGGCGCTCGATGGAGCGCGAGCCCGACAGCCCCGTGAGGTCGTCGAAGGCGCCGTCGAGGTGCAGCTCACGCAGCGTCGGGAGCCCCACGAGCGCGTCGAGCGCGGTGATGGGGCCCGCGGTGCGCACCCACAGGCGCTCGAGGTTGACGAAGACGCGCAGCGGCGCGAGGTCGATGGGCCGCGCTTGATTGTGCTCGTAGCCGCGATCGAGCATGAGGCTGGTGACCGACGCGACGAGCTTCGCGGCCACCGCGCTCTCGGGCGGCGCGGCCCCGAGGAGCGCGAGGGCCACCATGAGGTCGAAGCGGCCCGTCGTAGGCGCGTTGCCGCACGGGCCGCCGACGGTGAACGTGCCCCACAGGGGGCGCGCGGGGTCTGTGCTCGTCGGGCACGACCACGTCACGCCCGCGAGCAGCGCGTCGAAGAGCGCGGGGTCGCCGAGCGAGCGAAGGAGCTCCACGCCCTGCGCGGTGACCTC
>CANMAT010000374.1 GCA_947494865.1 Deltaproteobacteria bacterium | reverse complement strand
CCCCTCGGGCTCGCCCGCGTGCGGCTGCATCATGCGAACGCGCGTCGAGGCCGTGCCGGGCGTGTGGCTGTTCTCGTCGAAGCGGAGCTTCACCAGGTAGCGCCCGTGTTCGTCGAGCTGGGCGTACTCGCTGTCGGTGGGGCCGTCGACGACGGCGAGCTCGAGGTTCTGCGCGCGGGGCCACGGGGCGACGGCGGCGGGGCGAAACTGCGCGTCGGCGGCGATGGCGGTGACGCGCACGAGCCAGGTGCGCAGCCCGCGGTGCGGCGTGACGGCGCCCGCGAGCTGGTCGCCCTCGTACACGACCTCGGTGGCGAGGTAGGCGGCGTTGTAGGGGAGGCGCGGGTGGTCTTCGAGTTCGAAGAGGTAGCCCGCGCGCACGCCGAAGGCGGGGCCCGCGGCGGAGAAGACCTTGCTCCGCGCGCTCCATCGCTGGGCGCGCATCTGGGCGGTGCGTCGCGCGCGGGCGCCGGCCTCGGCGTGCTCGCCGAAGGTCACGACGGTGCGCTGCCCCGCGGGGGCGACGGGCACCACCTCGTGGATGGTGAGCGCGGGCTGCTGCGGGTTGTGGTCGTTGGCGGTGATCGACTCGGGGGTGACGCGCGCCGAGACCGAGAAGCGCTCGAAGGCCTCGACGCCGCTCTCGTCGAGGTCGCCCGTGGGAAAGTAGCGCACGGGCGTGTCGCGCGAGGCGACGTGGGCGCCGGGCGCGTCGACGAGCGTGAGGCGCTCGCGCTCGCCGTCGTGTTCGAAGTAGTAGTAGATGCCCTCGCGCTCCATCCACCGGGAGAGAAAATCGAGGTCGCTCTCTTTGTATTGGCAGAGGTGATCCCACGGGCGGTAGCGGGCGTTGAGGCGCAGCGCGTAGTCGTCGCCGCCGAAGCCCGCCTCGCGCAGCACCGCCTCGATGACCTCGGGCACGGTCTTCTGCACCCACACGCGGCTGTGGAGGCTCAGCGCGAGGAGCGACCAGCGCGGGACGAGCATCGCGCGGTAGAGCGACCCCGTGGGCCCGTCGGTGAGCAGCTCGAACGAGGCCCACACGCCGCGGAAGGCCATGCGCGTGGCGCCCTCGTCGTCGAGCACCTCGAGCGTGGCCGCGCGGTTGAGGGCCGCGCCCGGGTCGAAGGACTGCGCGTCGCGCGCGGGGAGCCCCACGCGCACCTCGAACGCGTAGGGCTGCGAGAGCGCCTCCGTGCCGAAGAACGACCGGACGCGCGCCTCCGGCGGCAACACCCCGTCGCACTGAACCCTGAAGATGTCAGGCACCGCTACGCCTCCCTGTGAACATCGCGCCGCGCAGCGCCGCGGCCGCAGCGCGCGACGATACGACACTTCATCGGCTCATCGAGAGATGAAGAGCGTCAGCGCGGTCGCGCGCGTGCCCTCGGCGGGGGTGAGCGACCCGGCCACGACGACCTCTGCGCCCGCGGCGGGCGCCGTGATGGCGCCGAGGAAGACCGTCGCGGCGGCGCTCCCGGTGTCGGTCGGGCCGCTCCACGCGCTGAGCCCGTAGAAGCTCCCGCCCTCGGCGAAGCGCCGCGGCCGCGACGTGGCCTCCTCGTTGAATTGCAGTCGCACCGCGTCGCGCCAAGCGGGCGCGCCGTCGACGGAGACGCGCACCTCGCCGTCGACGCGCCACGCGTCCTCGACGGGGCCGTAGGCGAGGTCGTAGCGGAGCCACAGGCGCGCCTCGCCGGAGACCGTCGCGCGGAGCGAGAAGGCCTCGCCCGGGCGCGCCTCGACGCGCGCGAGGGGAGACTTCGGTCGGCGCATCACGATGAGCGCGACGGGCGCCGCGAGCACCGCCGCGAGGCCGGCCGCGACGTGGGTCCAGGAGGGTTCCATTCAGTGGCTCTCGCGGGGTGTGAGGTGGAGCCCGAGCGCGCCGAGGCCGTCGCGCCAGAGCGTGTCGTAGAGCGCTTCGTAGAGCGCCCGCATGCGCGCGCGGGGGCACGCGCCGTGCGCCCGCAGGGCCTCGTCGGCGGCGTCGTCGGGCGCGCCGTCGTCGGCGCCGAACACGGCGTCTTCGAAGCGCGCGAAGGCCGTGGGGAGCAGCGCCTGGAGCCACGCGAAGAGGGCGGGCGCGTCGGCGTCGGCGCGGACGTGTGCGAGCCACTGCCACCCGACGCGCGCGTGGGCCGCCTCGTCGCCGAGCACCACCGCGAGGGCCGCGCGCACGGCGGGGTCGCGCGCGTGCTCGCGGAGGTCGTACAAGAGCGCGACGGAGAAGCCCTCGCCGATGACCGAGAGCTCGAGCGCCTCGCGGCTCGCCTGCCAGCGCAGGGGGACGCGCTCGTCGTCGGGCATCGTCGGGAGGTCGCGCGAGGGCGGCGCGGCGGGCGCCCCGTACGCCTCCGCGAGGCGGTCGAAGAGCTCAGCGTGGCGCACCTCGTCGAGCGCGGCGCGGGTGACCAGCGCGAGGAACGGCGCCTCCGCGCCGGCGCCCACGAGGTCGACGGCCCACGTCGCGAAGATCGCCACGGAGCACCGCTCGGCGTCGGCCCGCGCGCGCCACAGGGCCGCGACGCGCGCCCGCGACCCCTCGTCGAGGGCCGCGGCGGTGCACTCGCTCCAGGGGACCGGCGCGCGCCCCGACGCCATGAGCCGCGCGTGCTCGCGGGTCATCCAGCCGTCGTCGAAGGGCTCGGGGCTCACGCGCGGGCGCGGCGCCGCGGCGGTCGCGCTGCGCCCACGGGCCTGGTGCGCGCGGGCACCGCGCCGGGGAGGGGCGCGGGGCCGAGGTAGATGCCCGGCGGGCGCACGGGCTGCGACTCCGCGTCGGGCGCGGGCTGCGGCGCGGGCTGCGGCGCGGGCGCGGGCTGCGGCGCGGCGATGGGGGCGGTGGGCGGCGGGCTCTGCGCCGCGCGGCACCCGTCGGGCGCGGCGATGAGCAGCGCGGGGCCGAGCACCGCGCGGAGGGTGCGTAGGACGGAGCGAGGGGGCTGCGGGCGCGCGTCACGCATAACGGTTGCGCGGAGGGTATCGCGAAGGCGGGGGACCGTGTCGAGGGCCGCGCGTCGTCGCGGTCGTTGCGACGGGCGCGGGCGCTGCGGTAGAGGTGTGGGGTCGCCCCGTGACGAGTGCGCTGGCGCGGCGGAGGGTGTTGCTTCGTGGCGAAGCTTGTTCCGCTCTGGGTCGATACGCAGGAGTACCTGCTGGTTGCGTCGCACGAGCTGCCCTCGCTGCGGTTGAACTATCAGTTTGTGCCCCGCGCGCTCCGCCTGTCGCTCCTGCGCGCGCTCGTCGCCGACCGCTGGCGGGTCACCGCGCTGCGCGCGCTGTGGGACGACGTTGTGGACGGCGGTCGCGCGGTGTTTCCGCAGGGCGACGAGGCCCTCGTGGCGCGCCTCGAGCGCGAGCTCCTCGGGCAGCGGAGCGCGCTCACGCTCGTGCGCGTGATCCGCGATCAGGCGGCGTTCACCACCACGACCTCCGACGACGACGACGACGACAGCACCGTCGAGTCGCCCTCGCCGGACCTCCAGCTCCTCTCGGTGGATCCGCACTTCGCGCCTGGCCGCGAGTCGCTCGAGATCGTCTACACCATCCGGCACTACCAGGAGGGCGACGCGGTCACCCTCGAGGTGACGTCGCCGCACCACGGCGGGCCGCTCTACAAGGTAGATCTCCACGGCGCCGACAAGTCGAGCGGGGTGCACTCGTTCCTGTGGAACGGCAAGTCGAACGCGAGCGGCCCCATGGCCGACCGCTTTATTCACCCGCTCCTGGGGCCCTTCAAGGTCAAGCTCACGGGCGCCCTCGGCCACCGCGGCGAAGAGGAGTTCACCGTGCTCTACGCGGGCGTGCGCCTCGCGATGGGCCCGTGGGTGCCGCGCGACGACCGCCCGCAGTCGGCGGACCGCCGCACCCACTTCGTGCAGCTCCGGCTCAACGAGCTCGGCTATCACGGCGGGCCTGTGACCGGCGCCCTCGACGACGCCGCGAAGGGCGCGATCAAGCGCTACAAGCGCTACCACACGCAGCTCTACGCCGACGCCACCGACGCCGTCACCGACGCGCTCGTGGCGCGCCTCGAGGCCGGCGACAACGTGCGCAACGCGTTCGACAACACGCGCTTCGTCGCGCGCGACGACGCGGCGTCGAAGGTCTTCACCGACGCCGACCAGTACTATCGGCAGTATCCCGACCTCGTGTCGCCCGCGGTGAAGGTCACCCACGAGCGAGACTCGGTGGGGCGGCCCGTGTTTCCCCTCAAGGCCGAGGCGCTGCTGCTGTCGAAGCACAAGGCGCTCGGCGACGAGGGCGCGGGCGTGTGGTCGCCGGAGGCCACGGGGCCCGTGCGCGTGCGGTGGTCGACCGAAGACCCCGCGGAGGACACCTCCATTCTCCCCGACGGGGCGGGCGCGGGCGTGCCCTCTCGCACGAAGCAGTACGTCGACCTCGCGCTCGCCGTGGTGCCCGCGCCGGGCGACAACACCGCGGAGAAATTCTCGGGCCTCCGCACGCAGGGCGCGATCGACCACCGCAAGCTCTTCTTCGACAGCACGGGGCTCCTCGCGTACGCGGTCGAAGACGACGGCGGCAACAAGGCCTGGGTCACCCGCGCCCACGCCGACCCGTCGCTGCGCCGCGACCTCCTCGGGAGCGCGGTGATCCTCGCGCGCACGAGCTCCATGGCGGGCGACGACTACCGCTTCGCCGTCGACCTCGATTTTCAGGGCGAGGCCAACAAGGGCTACCTCGACGGCGTGTACGCGGGCAAGGCGCCGCTGCTCCACGCGCGCACGGGCGTGCTGCGCGTGTGGCGCAAGTCGCGCGTCGGGGCCCACGTGCGCTGGGGCAGCCGCGACGAGGCCAACGAGGGGCTCTCGTGGGCCGCCGTCGCTGCTCGCTTCCGCGAGGCGTACATCGAGTATCTGGGGCCGCTGCGGTCGCTCGTGCGCGACGATTTTCTCACCCTGGCGCAGTACAACGGCATCGTGGCGGCCAACTGCACCAACGCCACCTACGTGGCCGCGGTGCAGGCCGAGGCGACCTCGGTGGCCAACGGCAACGCGGCGGTGCTCAACCTCGGGTGCTACTGCGTAGACTTTCGCTCGGCGCGGCTGCCGGGAGAGTCCATCGCGGCGTACGGGACGCGCCTCGGCAACACCATGGCGGCCATCTGGGGCGAGATCAGCCAGCAGGTGG
>CANMAT010000373.1 GCA_947494865.1 Deltaproteobacteria bacterium | reverse complement strand
TGGTCGGGCACCACGCCCACGAGGATCGGCGCGGGCGCAGACGCGTCGCGGCGGTCGGTGGGCACGTCGGCGCGGTCGCTGAGACCCCCGTCGGTGCCGGGCGGCGCGAAGGCGCCCGTGTTGTCGGAGCTGCATCCGAGCGCCGCGAGGGCGCAAGGGACGAACCGGGCGAGACCGCGACGCAATGACATGGAAGAGACCTCCAACGAGGCAATGCGCGAGAACCGAGGCGAGTATCGCGAACTCCCGCCGTCGCCACAACGGGGCATCGGCGCGAAGCGTGCGCTATTCGAGGGCGTCGAAGCGCGCGAAGCCGCGCACGGCGTCGGCGATGGTGCGGAGGAGGCGCAGGCGCGGGGCCTCGGTCTCGGTGCCGTCGCGCACGAGGGGTTCGCCCGGCGCGAAGAGCGCGTCGACGGGGGCGCGCAGCGAGCGCGCGATGAGCTCGAGCGCCTCGACGAAGCGCCGCGCGGCGAGGAGCGGCGAGAGCTCCGCCTGGGTGGCCTCGAAGGCCGCGATGAGGGCGCGCTCGGTGGGGCGCGTGAGGAGCGCGTAGTCGGCCGCGGTGAGCTCGCCCGCGGGGGCCTCGCGCGAAATGTTGAACACGCGCTTGAAGGCCACCGCGAGGTCGGCCGCGGGAGGCGTCTTCCAGAACGCCGCGAGGGCCTCGACGCGCTCGAGCACATCGACGGGCGTCTCGCGGCCCGCGGCCATGCACGCCGCCACCACGTCGCGCGGCGCGCGCTCTTCGAGAATGCCCCGGAGGCGCTCGGCGCAGAACTCGACCACCGCAGCCACCACGTCGGCCCTCGAGGCCTTGGCGGCCGTGGCGCTCGCGAGCATCTTGCCGCTCTCGGCGGCGTACACGTCCCACGCGCGGGCGGCGGCGTCGGCGATCGACACGCGCGCGCCGTGTTGCAGAAGCGTGCGCACCATGCCGATGGCCACGCGGCGCAGGCCGAAGGGGTCTTCGCTGCCCGTAGGCCGGAGCCCCACCGCGAGGCAGCCGACGAGGGTGTCCATGCGGTCGGCGAGGGCCACCGCGGCGCCCATCTTCGACGGAGCTACCTCGTCGGCGGCGCCCTTGGGCTGGTAGTGCTCGGTGATGGCCCGCGCCACCGCGGCGGCCTCGCCGTCGTGCGAGGCGTAGAAGCCCCCGATGATGCCTTGCAGCTCGGGAAACTCGCCCACGGTGAGCGTCACGAGGTCGGCCTTGCAGAGCAGGCCCGCGCGCGCCGACGCCTCGGCGTCGCAGCCGAGCGCGGCGCCGAACCACGACGAGAGCTCGCCGATGCGACGGGCCTTGTCGCCGTAGGAGCCCAGCTTCGCGTGAAAGGCCACGCCGTCGAGGGCGCCCACGCGGGCGTCGAGTCGGCTCTTGCGGTCTTGCGCCACGAAGAACGACGCGTCGGAGAGCCGCGCGCGCATCACGCGCTCGTTGCCGGTGCGAATGGTGGCGACGTCGCGCGCGGTGTTCACCACCGTGAGAAACACCGGGAGCAGGCGGTTGTGGTGCGCCCCCGCCGCGTGCGCGTGATCGCCGTGCCAGGCGCCGTCGGGCCCGAGCTCGGGGCGCCTGCGCGCCACGGCGAAGTACCGCTGGTGGCCGCGCATCACGCTCTCGATGAGGGCGTCGGGGAGCGCGAGGTACTTCTCTTCGAAGCGACCGACGATGGTGTGGGGCTCCTCGACGAGGCCGAGCACCTCGCCCTCGAGAAACGCGTCGCGCACGAGCTCGCCGCCCTCGCTGGCGGCGGCGGCCTCGAGGCCCGAGAGCATCTCCACGCGGCGCGAGTCGACGTCGACGCGCACGAAGGCCACGCCGAGGCTCGTGACGTACTCCTCGGCGGAGCGCAGCACCACGTCGCCGGGCGCCAGAAACCGGTGCCCGCGCGACACCGCGCCGGCGTGAACGCCCGCGAACTCGAAGCGAATCACCTCGGTGCCATAGAGCGCCACGATCCATTGAACGGGGCGGCCGAAGGCGGTCTCGTGGGTGCCCCAGCGCATGCTCTTCGCGAAGGTGATGCGCTTGCACACCGCCGTGAGCACGGCGGGAAGGAGCGACGACGTGTACGCCCCCGCGTGGCGCACCACGGCGCGGAGGTAGCGGCCCTTCGCGGTGTCGGCGATCGAGAGGTCGCTCGCGAGCACGTTGTTCTTCTTCGCGAAGCCTTCGGCGGCCTTCGACCACGCGCCGTCGGGCGTGCGCGCGGCCGCCTCGGGGGGCCCCAGCACCTCGTCTTCGCGCGCTGCGACCTCGGTCACCACCGACGAGACGAGCACCGCGAGGCGCCGCGGAGTGCCCAGAACGCGCACGGCGCCGTGCTCGACGCGGGCCCGCGCGAGCTCCTCCGCGATGAGGGTGCGCAGTTGTTCGAGGGCACCGTCGAGGAACGACGTCGGGAGTTCCTCACAGCCGATTTCGAGAAGCAGCGTAGGGGACATATTCGGGCCAGCACACCTACCAGACCCCGCCCCACGGTGGAAGCCGTCGCACACACCCCGCTGCGCAACCCGTCGCACACACCCCGCGCGCGGGCGTCGGGCGTGCAGATGGGCATTGTGCGGGCGCGCGCGGCGCTTGTAGGCTGCCGCTCCCCGATGACCACCGGCACGTCGCAGAGCCAGAGCGTTGGCCTCGTTCCAGGGAGCCTCATCAGCGGTCGCTTCGAGGTCGAGGCCTTCGCGACCACCGTAGGCCCCGCGCAGGTCTTCCGCGCGAAGGACCGCAAGGTCGCCCGCGATGTCGCCCTCTGGATGATCGCCAACCACGGCCTCACGCCCGACCAGCTCGACGCCGCGCGCAAGTCCATTCGCGCCGCTGCAACGGTGGGTCACCCCGACCTCGTGGTGCCCATCGGCTCGGCCATCACCGGCGATGGCGCGCTGTGCGTCGCCACCGAGCCGCTTCCCGCCACGTCGCTCGCCGACGTGCTCGCGCAGAAGCGCGAGGCGGGCGTCGCGTTCTCGCTCTCGCAGGCCTTCCCGTACATCGCGAAGCTCGTCGACATTCTCTACGGCAACGTGCACCCCAACGCGGCGCACGGCGCCATCGCGCCCGCCACGGTGCGCTTCGAAGGCGCCCACATTCGCCTCGCGGGCATGGGCATGGGCGTCGCCCTCGCGGCCATCGGCGCGGTGCCCGCGCACGCGCTCGCCCCCGAGCTGCGCGCGGGCTCCGACCCGACGCCCCAGAGCGACATCTACGCCGTCGGCGCGCTGCTCTACGAGCTCCTCACGGGGCGCCCGTGCGACCCCGCCGTGCCCGTGTCGTCGCTCGTTCCGGGCACGCCCGCCATGCTCGACGTGCTCCTCGACGAGTGCCTCGCGCACGAGCCCCACGAGCGCCTCGACAACCTCCTCGCGCTCAAGAGCGGCCTCGCGTCCATTCTCGGCCCCCTCGCCGACATCGTGCGCGACGACGTCGACATCCCCGTCGAGATGTCGGAGCGCCCGCCCTCGATGTCGTACACGCTGCCCCCCGGCGCGTTCGACGAGGGCGAAGACTACGAGCGCCCGCAGACGCTCCCGCCCGGTCTCCTCGTCGACTCGAACACCATCGCGCCGGGTCAGGGCATCACCTTCACGCGTCCCGCGCGCGCCATCGAGCCGCAGAGCCCGCGCGCGTCGTCTCCGCCGGGCGCCGACGCCGACCTGGGCACGCTCCTCAAGGCCGCCACCAAGAACGACTCCGACCGCTGGATGTTCTCGCACGACGGCCTCGACCACGGCCCCATGACCGCGCGCGACCTCATCGCCTCGATCGTGAAGGGGGACGCCGTCGAGGGCGACGCGGTCACCAACATGGACACCGGCGAGAAGAAGCCCCTCGCCCAGTGGGCCCAGTACCGCGAGTTCGCCGAAACAGCTTCTGACAAGCGCCGCGCCGACGCGCGCAAGGTCGCCACCAAAGAGGCCCTCGCCGACGCAGGCGTCGCCCGCGCGAGCAAGATGTGGATCGCCGGCGCCTCGGTGATCACCCTCGTGATGGTAGGCGTAGTGTTCTACCAAACGCTGGGACCGGGCGCCCACAAGCGACGCTCCGCCGCCGAGCTCGACGACCTCGTGCAGCGCGGCGAGCTCCGCGTGCAGACCCAGAGCGTGCAGCTTCTGCCCCCTCCCCCGCCGAGCCAGCGGCACCACAGCGGCGGCGGCGGCGGAGGCAGCGGCGGGTTCACCTCGTACGAGGCCGCCATGTCGGCGCCCATCGACTTCAACTTCGGCGGCGCGGGCGGCCCCGCGGGCGGCACCCTCAACGACGGCGAGATCACCCGCCCCCTCACGTCGAACCTCAGCCGCTTCGCGAGCTGCCTCTCCGACGGCAGCGCGCGCAACGTCACCCTGCGCCTCGCCATCGGCGGCAACGGGCGCGCGGCGGGCGTCACGGTGGTCAACGGCTCGTCGGGCCTCAAGGGCTGCGTGGCGGGCGTCGTGCGGTCTCTCTCGTGGCGCGCCTTCGGCGGCCCGCGCATCGGGCTCTCATGGGGCTTCGGCTTCTGATCATCGCCGCCCTGGCCCTCGCGGGCTGCGGCGACGTCGACGTGGTGCAGTCGGTCTCCGAGGCCGACGCGCACCGCGCCGTGAGCGCGCTCGAACGCGCGGGTGTCGCCGCCCGCTACGAGGCAACAGTGGGCCCGCAGCGCAGCGCGACCTACCGTGTGCGCGTCGCGTCGTCGCAGGTGGCCCGCGCGGTGGCGACGCTCAACGATGTTGGCCTGCCGCGCAGCGACCAGCCGGGCTTCGCCGCGTCGTGGGGCGACCGCTCGCTCGTGACGTCGCGCGCGGAGGAGCGCGCCCGCGCCGCGCAGGCCGTGGCGGGCGAGCTCGCGCGCTCGCTCGAAGGGCTCGACGGCGTGATCTCGGCGCGCGTTCACGTCGCGATGCTCGATGACAGAGAGCTCGATGGCGAGAGCGCGCAGCAACACCCGACGGCATCGGTGCTGGTGCTCCACGCGAGCGCGGCACCGCCCCTCGACGCGTCGCAGGTACGCGCGCTGGTGGCCGCCGCCGTCGAGGGCATGCGCCCCGACGACGTGACGGTGGTCTTCGCGCGCCACGCGCCCCGTAGTGCCGCGCACGCGCCGATGACGCAGGTCGGACCCATCGTGGTCGCCGCCGAGAGCGCGAGCGCGCTGAAGATGCTCCTCGGCGTGC
>CANMAT010000372.1 GCA_947494865.1 Deltaproteobacteria bacterium | reverse complement strand
TGACCTCGTACATGGGCGAGAGGGTCTTGAGCAGGGCGAGGCCCGTGAGGTCGGCGGCCACGCGGTCGCGCGAGATGATCACCGTGCGTGCGTCGGAGGTCTGCGCCACCCAGCCCGCCGGCGCGCGCGGCGGCGCGTTCGAGGGGAGGGGGCCGCCCGAGATGAGCGAGGTCCACCCGTCGAGCACCACGAGCGACACGGCGGGCCCGGCCTTGTTCATGAAGGCCACCTGGCGGTGCAGCTTGTCGCCCGCGGTGCTGTGGTTGCCGAGGTTGTTCATGTTCGAACGGTCACGGGGGTTGATGATCCCGATCATGTTCTTCAGCGTCATGGTGTAGCTGGCGATGAAGTGCGTCTTCACGCACGGCATGGCGATAATGTGGTCGGCCGTGGCCACCATCGCGGGGATGCGCATCATGCCGGTCCAGTAGGCGCTGCGCGCGCCGAGGCCGTCGATCTCCGCGGGGAGGTCCATCCAGTCGACGGAGTTGGCCGCGGAGTCGGTCGCCGGGTCGCCGAACACGTGCAGCTCGACGCCGAGCTCGGCGCACACGCCCGCGATGCCGTTCGCGTCGAAGTTGCGCGCGGTGTTACGGTCGCCGAAGAACGACCGGTCGCCGACGAACACCTCGCCGCCCCGCTCGCGCACCTTCGCCGTCACCCAGCGAATCATGTCGGGCGACGTCGAGTACGGAAACTCATCGCCAGAGTTCGTGTTCACCTTGAGGTACACGCGCTGGCCGCTCTGCACGAAGTCGAAGCCCGTGGTCTCCTGCAGCGCGAGCTCGGCGGCCATCACGTGGTCTTCATGCTGGCCCGCCCCCACGAGGTGCGTCATGCGCGGCGGCGCGGTGTCGACCGGCGCGGCGTCGACGGGGCCCGTGTCGGCGCCCGCGTCGGTGGGCGTAGGCGTGGGCGTAGGCGTGGTGTTGCCATCCGAGCCACAGGCGGCGGCCGAGGCGGCCGCGAGCGCGCCCGCGAGGAGGTTCCTGCGCGAGAGGTCCTTCGCGAGGTACTCCTGCATGAGGTCGCGCGATTCGATCGTGCGACCGCTGGTCTTGCGGGCGGTGACGTGGGGCTTGATCGGTCCGGCCATCGAGATCCTCCGGTAAAAAGTGCGTTGTGCCGTGCATCGAAGCACGGTTCCGAGGCCGCGTGAAGAGACTGCGTGGTGGCGTTCGCGAGACCCGCGTCACCCGCGCTTGCGCCGACGCGCCGCGAAAGCTCCCAGCGCGCCCGCGATCAGCGCGATGCCTCCCCCTCAGCCCGCGCCGCGCTGCGTGGCGCAGCCGCCCTCGGGTTCGCTCGCTGTGGCCGCGGTGACGGTCACCGTCGCGCTCCCCTCGGCCACCACCACGGGCGCCGCGCGGCCCGTGGCGTTCCACAGCGCGAGCAGCGTGCGGCCGCGGTCGTCGGTGCGGTTCGCGCTCGCGATGGCCTCGACGTAGTGCTTCGTCGTCGTGCGATACATCAGCCGCGCCGTTACCGTCGCCGCGCCCGCTGTGGCCGGCAGCGGCACCGTGAAGGTCGCCTCGTCGTAGTTGCGCAGCGCGCCGTCGGCGCCGCCCGCGTAGTCCCTCCCCACGGGCGCCGTGCGCGCGTCGGCGCGCATGCCCAGCGGCGGGATGCGGGTATCTTCGATCACCACGTTGTGGCGCGCCACGAAGTCCGACGGGGTGACCACTCCGCCCTCGAGGCGACCCGCTTGAAAGCGGTACACGCGCGCCTGCGCGTCTTCGACGAGCTCGTCGTTCATATAGGCGCCCGACACCACGGCGTCGCCCACCATCACCTGCAGCCACATGAGCCGCGCGTCTTCGTAGCCCGTGGGGAGCTTGTGCCCCGAGAGGTTGGTGACGCGCACGCGCACCGTCGCGGTGCCGCCCGCCACGCCCGTCGCGGCGCCCGTCACGGCCACTGTGGCCGCCGTGCGGAGGTACGCCTGCGTCTGCGCGCGCAGGGCGTCGTACTCGTCGTCGCGCTCGCCGGGGTACGCGGCCTTGAGCAGCGCGAGGCCCCACACGTTGGCGCCCAGAAACTCATGGCGCCGCTGGCCCGCGCGCAGCGGCGCGTCGGGGATGCGCGTCGACGGCAGCATCTCGCCTGTGATCTCACGCATGTGGCACGTCTGGCAGGTCTCGGGCTGCGCGCGCCGCGCGTAGTCGCTCTGCGACCACTCGGAGTACGTGCTCTGCAACGGGAACGCTGCGCCCGTGTCGCGCCCGTCGGCCATGAGCCGGTTGGTGAGCGGGTGGCTGACCTCGTGGCACTGGCCGCACATGCGCGCGTCGCGAATGAAGGCGCTCCCCATCGACGGGTGCCGCGGCGAGGTCACCGGGTTGTCGCGCGGGCCGAAGCGCGAGGGAATCATCCCGTCCGGCGCGTCGGAGTAATAGAGCTGCGCGTTCGAGAGAAAGGGCGCGCCCGCCACGCCCGTGGGCACGATGCTGCGGTGGCACGTGTCGCAGTGAACGCCGTCGAGGTCGCCCTCGAGCGCGTCGAGGCGCGTGCCCAGGCCCGGCGTGGCGCGGCCCGCGGTGAAGCCCGCGGGCGTGTGGCAGCGCAGGCACACGGTGCCCAGCCCCGGCGAGTCTTGCTCGGCCACGGTGAGCGTCGCGAGAAAGAGCGGGTCGCGCGTGGCGTTGGCCATGATCGACGCCGACCACGTGTCGGCGGCCATGTAGCGCTCGCCGCTCGCGGTGGTGCCGCCCGCGTGGCACTCGCTGCACCGCTCGGCAGGAGCGAGCGGCGCCGTGAGCCCGCCGGGCTGCGTGCCCGCGGGCTGCGCGTACGCAGCGGTCGAAGCGAGCGCGAGGGCGAAGACGGTCGAAGCGAAGGGGGCGTGGCGCATGGCGCAGCGGATCATAGTGGCTTCGCGCAAACGTGAAAGCGTCGCGCGCATGCGACGCGAAGGCCGCGCAAACACCCCGCACAGTGATATACCCCGCGGCGCCGAACATGCTCTACGAGGTCTATACGCGCATCATGGTGGGTCTCCCGGTCGCGCAGGGCGTGCTGGGCGACGTGGTCACGGGCTTTCACCAGGGCCTCGGCCTCGCGGCCGACGCGGGCGCCGACGAGGTGTACACGGTGCTCCGCGAAGACGCGCCGCGGCACAAGCGCAACGAGCCCGACCGGCAGCGCTACGAGCTGGCCTTCGAGGCCTACGTCGACAAGCTGTGGGACGTCGACTGCGCCATCGTCGGCCAGTCCGACGGCCTCGCCGACCCCGCGCGCTGCATGCTCTGGGTGGGCGTGCGCGTCGAGCAGATGGAGCACACGACGCGCATCGACACGCCGCCCGCCTACGTGCGACCGCGCGTGCTGCGCAAGGGCGACCTCTCCATGGGCTCCGACTTCGCCCACGAGCTCGGGCGCGACATGTACAAGCAGTTTCGCCACGCGACGCAGATGTACAACCGCGCCCGCCTGATGATCGAGGGCGACGCCCACGCCCGCACCAAGCGCATCCCCACGAGCCGCCAGCACGAGGTCGAGTGGTCGTTCCTCCGGTGGATCGTGCCCGTCAAGGGCTGACGGCTACGCCCGCCAGGCGCGCGCGAACATCACGAGCGTGAGGCCCGCGCCGATGGCCAGCACGGCGCGCCGCACGGTGCGCTGCCCGGCCCTGCGCGCGAGGCCCGCGCCGCCGAGGCCTCCCGCGGCGGCCCCGGCCATCACGGCGAGCGCGTGGGGCCACGACACCTTGCCGTGCGCGAGAAAGGCCACCGCGGCGACGCCGTTGATGCACACCGCGGCGAGGTTCTTGAGCCCGTTGGCGCGGTGCACGTCGCGCACGCCCATGAAGGTGAGCGCGGCCAGCATGAGAATGCCGATGCCCGCGCCGAAGAACCCGCCGTAGAGGGCCACCACGAGCTGAAAGAACGCCAGCGACGCGAGGCGCGCGGGCGACGGCGGCCCCACGGCGTGGGCGACGCGGGCGCGCAGCGCGCGGGCGATGGGCTCCTGCGCGGCGAAGAGCGTCGTGGCCAGGAGAATGAGCCACGGGACGAGGCGCGCGAACAGCCGGTCGCCCGCCCGCAGCGCGAGGAGCGCGCCGAGCGCGCCCCCCACGACGCTGGGCAGCGCCATGGAGAGCACCAGGCGACGGTCGCCCGCGAGGGTGTCGCGGTAACCCAGAAACGCCGCTGCCGATCCGGGGATGAGCGCCACGGTGTTGGTCGCGTTGGCCGCCACCTGACCGAGCCCCGCCGTGAGCAGGGCGGGAAAGGTGACGAGGCTCCCGCCGCCCGCGATCGAGTTCACCGTGCCCGCGGCGAAACCGCTCGCGAACAGCACGGCGACGCGTTGGAGGTCGAGCACCACGGGAGGGGGGCGACGCTCCTACCACGAATGCTCCGCGAGTCGGCGATCGACGATCTGCGCGGGGAGGGGCTCAAGGTTTTTGCGCGGCCGTCCGATAGGAAAAGTGACAGCCGCAGACAGGGAATACCCCGACGTCATCGCGGCGCGTACCTCACGGAGCCACCACCATGAACCACCACGACGTGTCCGCGAACCGCACCCCTTCGACGAAGCTCTTCTCGCTCCTTTTCGCGCTCTCGGCCACCCTTGCGGCGCCCGCGGCGGGGGCCTACACGCTCAACCCCAACGGCGGCACGCGCAACGGCGACGGCCTGCGCGTCGAGATCGCCGCCAACACGCAGATGCAGGTGTGGCGCGCGGGCGTGGCCCAGGGCGACGACCCCACCGCGGCGCCGCCCAGCGCGCGGGTGAACAACAGCGTGTACCTCGCCATCGGCCCCGCGCTCTACGGCGCCACCTGCGTCGAGTGCGCCGCGACGGCCATCCCGTGGACGCCCGTCTCGCAGACGGCGGTGACGGGCGCGGGCACGGCGACCGATCCCTTCCGCGGCACCACGGTGGTGCGCGCCGGCGTCGATGGCCCCACGGTGACGCTGCTCACCACCTACGCGCTCAACGACGACGCGATCGTGCAGCACATCACGGTCGAAATTCCCCCCGGCACCCGAGACGCGGTGAAGCTCTACCACGTGTTCGACACGTACCTCGGCGGCTACGGCGCGGCGCCCGCGTACGCGCGCCCCCTGGCGGGCACGCCCTCGGTGTTCGGCGTGAAGCAGCGCGGCACCTTCGTGGTGTTCGCGTCGCCGGTCCCGATGTGGAACGACTGGTT
>CANMAT010000371.1 GCA_947494865.1 Deltaproteobacteria bacterium | reverse complement strand
GTCGAGCAGCGGGAGAAAATATTCCGTCGGGTCGTCGAGGAGCTGCGGCGCCTGCCGCAGGAGTTCGAACGGGTCGACCATAAGGGGCAGCGACGTGGGCGGCGGAGACACGCCGCGGAAGAACCGCAGCGAGCCCTTGCGCCAGCGGAAGAGGTCCATGAGGCGCTCGCGCGAGAGGGCGTCGCAGAGCTGCGCGAGGCGGTTCTCCTCGAGGAGCCCGAGCTGCGTGATGGCCCGCTGCAGTCGCCCGTCGAAGCGGGGCATCATGGCGAGGGCCATGTCGAGCTCGCCGCGGGTGATGGCCCCGTTGCCGACCAGGTACTCGCCCATCATCTCGCTGGCGAGGTTGCTCGCGAGGTGCGTGGGGCGACCCTTGTGGAGGTACACCTCGCGCCGCGTGGGCGCGCTCTCGGCCACGAGCATGCCCGAGTCTTCGCTGAACACGAGGCGCGCGATGGCGTGCAAGAACGTGCAGCCCGGGAGGGCCTCGGCCCAGTCGGCGACGGTGCCGGCCACCTCGCTCGTGGTCTCCGAGCGCACGTCGATGTGCGGCGCCAGGTCGGGCATGTCGCCCGCGCGGCGCTGCGCGCCGTCGGGGCCCACGATGACGTCGCCGGGCGCGAGCGTGCCGTTGAAGGCCAGCTCGAGGAGCCGCGCCCACGTGAAGCGACCGCGCGGCGACGTACCCCGCGAACGCACCTCGTAGTAGGCGACGGGCACCGGGCGGGTCACCTCGGGGTCGCCCTTGGCGTCGTAGGTGTGCACGATGTCTGAGGGGCGCGACACGCGCTCGCGCGTCGAGACCTCGTCGCTCGGGGGCGGCGCCTTGCGGGCGAGCGCCTTGCCCGCGCTGCGCGCCCAGCCCACCAGCGCCGCGAGGAGGGGGCGCGCCTCGGAGGGGTCGCCCGCGTGCGTGGCGAGCGCGGCGCGAAACTCGTCGGCGGTCTGGAAGCGCTCGGCGGGCGAGCGGGCGAGGGCGCGGAGCACCACGCTCACGAGGCTCGGCGGGTGGTCGGCCAGCACCTCGATGAGGGCCTCGACCTCGCCGTCGCGCGCGGCCAGCGTCTGGGCCGCGTCGCCGTCTTGCGAGAAGAGCGAGCGGCCCGTGAGCACCTCGGCGAGCACGACGCCCGCGGCGAAGAGGTCGACGCGGTGATCGACGGCCTGGCCCATGAGCTGCTCGGCGGCCATGTACCCGAGCTTGCCGCGGTTGGTCGACGTGGGGAGCACCGCCTCGAGGCGCGCGCCGGGGACCGAGTGCGCGTCGCTCGCGCTGACGCGGGCCTGCAGCGCGATGCCGAGGTCGCCGAGCTTCACGTCGCCCACGAGCGAGAGCATCACGTTGGAGGGGGACACGTCGCGGTGGATGAGCCCGTGCCCGTCGGGGCCGCGCAGCTCGTGAATGTGCGCGATGCCCGCGAGGAGCTCGCGCACCACATGGCACGCCAGGGGGGCCTCCATGCGGCGCATGGTGTGGTGCAGCGCGCGCTGCAGGCGCCAGAGGTCGACGCCGTCGACGTACTCGAGCACCAGGTAGGGCTCGGACTCTTGCTCGCCCGCGTCGAGCACCGACACCACGTTGGGGTGCCCGATGGCGCGCCCCAGGATGGCCTCGCGGCGAAGGAACTCGCGATACACCGGGTCGCGGCGGTGACGGTCGCTCAGCATCTTCACGACGACGGTGGCCGCCGCCGGCGACGCGGCGAGGTACACCTCCGACATCCCGCCGACCGCGAGGCGATCGCGCAGGGTATAGGCTCCGACCTTGGCTCCGGGGGATCGCACCGTCACAGCGGGCGCTACACTAGTCAATCTCGCGACGAATAGGCCAACGAACGCGCGCGCCACATGTGCGTCACGGACGGTAGACAGTACAGGGGCGACGGTTGTATCCACTGGCGCCCGCGCGTCACGGTTGTGGCCCTCCTCTCGGGGGTGATGTGCGGCAATCGCCGCCCCGCGCAGGTCGCGAAAAGAAAGCTGAAGACCGATGAGCACCGACCGCGCGGCGCCGAGCCGCGATGCAGACAACCTCCCCATCGGACGCCCGCCGCTCATCGGCCGGGTGCACGAGCGGGAGGCCATCACGACGGCGGTGTCGCGCTCCATCACCGAGGCGAGGCCCCAGGTGGTGACCGTCATCGGCAACGCGGGCGTCGGCAAGAGCCGCCTGGTCACCGAGGTCATCGCCGACCTCGCGGAGCACTACCCCGACCTGCGCGCCTACCGCGGCGTTGCGCGGCCCGACACGGGGCTGCACCCGGCCATCGCGCGCATTCTCCGCGAGCGCTTTCAGGTGCGCGACGGCACCGACGCGCTCGCGCAGGCCAACGAGGTGTGCGCCCAGGTGATGGACCTCTTCGGCGACCGGCGCGTCGACGAGATCCTGCACTTCCTCGGCGCGTACCTGGGGCTCCGCGCGGGCACCACGGCGCTCGCCGAGGCCGTCGACGAAGACCCGAAGACCTTTCAGCTCGTGTCGCTGGCGGTGCTGCGACGCTTCTTCGAAGTCGACGCGCAGCGCTCGCCCCTGCTGCTGGTCTTCGAAGACATCCACTGCGCGGGGCCCGACGGCGTGCGCACGCTGCGCTCGCTCATCGAGCAGGTGCGCGGCGCCCCCATCGTGGTGCTCTGCACGGCGCGGCCAGAGCTCCTGACGCGCTGCCATGATTTCACGGCCACCCCGCGCGACCGGCACCTGCGCGTCGACCTCGCGCCGCTCTCGCAGAGCGAGAGCGAGGTGCTCGCGAGCATGCTCCTCGCGCCCATCGAGAACTGCCCCGGCGAGCTCATCGAGACGGCGGTTCGCATGGGCGGCGGCAACCCGCAGCTCATCAACGCCCTGGTGCGCATCTTCTTCGATCAGGGCGTGATCCAGATCGACCGCGAGGGCATGGCCCTCATCGACCTCGAGCGCCTCTCGCAGATCTCGCTGCCCATGTCGGTCGAAGACGCCGTCGACGCGCGCCTCTCGTCGCTCACGCCCGCGGAGCGAGAGATCCTCGAGTGGGCGGCCCTCATGGGGCCCGTGTTCTGGCTCGGCGGCCTCGTGGTGTTCGGGCGCATTCACAAAGAGGCCCCGCGGCTGTGGGGCGGCGGCGAAGACCTCGCGCCGCACTTCCGCGACCTCCTCGCGGGCCTCGCGCAGCGCGAGTACGTGATGAAGCTCCCGCGCAGCTCGATGCCCGGCGACGAGGACTACATCTTTCGCAACAGCCTCGAGCGCGAGCGCATGGAGAAGTCGGTGTCTCCCGAAGACGCCGCCGCGTACCACCAGGTGCTCGCCGAGTGGCTCGAGTTTCGCTTCGACGACGAGAGCCGCACCGAGGAGGGCATCGACCAGCTCGCGCGCCACTACGAGCTCGGCGACCGCCCGCTGCGCGCGGCGCGCTGTTACAAGGCCAGCGCCGACATCGCCCGCCGCCGCTACGCCAACCAGAAGGCCATTCAGCACTACGAGAAGGCCCTGGGCATGTTCGGCGAGCACGACGTGAAGCTGCGCCTCGAGGCCCACGAGCACCTCGGGAGCGTGCTCCGCACCATCGGCCGCACCGAAGATGCCTTCAAGCACTACCACGCGATGCTCGGGCTCGCGTGGCGCCTCGACCTGAAGAACAAGGGCGGCGCCGCGCACAACCTCATCGGGCGCCTCTACCGCGACGCGGGCTCCCTCGACGAGGCCATGCGCCACTTCGGCACCGGCCTCGCGCTCTTTCAAGCCGCGGAGGATCAGCGCGGCATCGCGTCGAGCTACGACGACATCGGGTACACGCACTGGCGCCGGGGCGCGTTCGAAACCGCCGAGCGCTTTCTGCAAGACGGCCTCGACCGCCGCGAGGCCCTCGGCGACAAGCACTCCATCGCGCTGTCGCTCAACAACATCGCGCTCGTTTATCAAGACACCGGGCAGTACAAGCTCGCCCGCGAGGCGCTGAACCGCGCGCTCTCGCTGCGGGGCGAGACGGGCGACAAGCCCGGCATGGTGATCACCCTCAACAACCTGGGCACCCTGCACCAGGACCTCGAGGAGCACGAGACCGCCATCGGCGTCTGGCGTCAGGCGCTCGAGCTCGCGCGCGAGATCGGCGACCGGCGGCGCCAGGCGCTCTTGATGCTCAACATCGGCGAGGGCAAGTACCGCCTCGGCGACACCGACGAGTCGATTCGCATCTTGTCGGAGGTCGAAGACCTCTGCGTCGAGCTCGGCGACCGGTTTCTGCTCGCCGAGGCGCGCCGGGGCCTGGGCAAGGCGTACTTCAACCACGGCGACGTGCTGCGCGCGGAGAACTACCTCGAGCGCGCGCTCGAGCTCTTCGAGCAGGTGAAGTCGCGCATTCACACGGGCATCGCGCAGCGGTCGCTGGCCGAGGTTCTTCGCGCGTACGGCCGCGACGACGAGAAGGGGAGGCGCGCCGAGGCCCTGTTTCGCAAGGCTTTGCAGGCGTTCGAAGACCTCGGCGCCGAGATCGAGATCGCGCGCACGGGCAAGGAGCTCGCGGAGTTTCTCCTCGAGAGCCCCGACGGTCGTCCGCCGTCGCCCGCGATCTTCGCCGAGGCCGACGAGCTGCGCGCGCGGGCCGAAGACATCTTCGAGAAGATCAAGCGCGACTCGGCCGCGGCGGCCCCCACGCCCGACCCGCGGCTCACCATGACCAACCCCGGGTACAACCGCCTGCGGCAGCCGAGCGTGATGCCCACCGGGAGCCCGGCGCCCTCCAAGGCGCCGCCGCCGGAGGAGCCCGAGGCCTACGCCGACGCGGTCGAAGACTACGACGACGAGGACGAGGACGACGACGAAGCGGAGCGCGACGACGCGCGCGACACGGGCACGCACACGCAGGTGTCGCCCGTGCTCGAGGCGCCGCCGCAGGAGCACCGCGCGCCCTCGACGCCGCCGACCCCCATGCCGTCGACGCCGCCTGCGGATCCCGCGCCGGTGCCGTTGAGCGCCACGACCCCGCAGATGCCCGTCGCCGCGCAGCCGGCGCCCTCGACGCCGCCGCCGTCGCAGGCCGCGTCGGTGGCGCCGAAGCCCCGCGGGTCGCTCCGCGCGCCCCTCCCGCCGAAGCCCCCCGCCGGCGACTGAGCCGCGCACGAAGCACGCACGCCATGATGCACGAGCTCCCCGCGCCGCCGCGCGACTCCGTCGACCCTGCGGCCATCCCC
>CANMAT010000370.1 GCA_947494865.1 Deltaproteobacteria bacterium | reverse complement strand
TCGAGCGCCTCGGCCTCGGCGAGCGTGGGCACCGCGCCGTCGCGGGCCTTCTCGGCGAGGTCGCGCAGGGCGAGCATCTTCGCGTTCGACAGCCCCGCACCGCGGAGGCGCGCGGGCTCGATCGCCAGCAGCGCCTCGGGCGAGGGGAGCGCGTCGCCCGCCGTGAGCGCCACCACGCGCTTGTAGATCGTCTCCGCGGCCTTGCCCGTGAGCTGCTGGTACACGATCGCGCGCGCCACGGCCTCGTACACGCTCGTCGTCTGCTCGACGGTCATCGTAAAGGCGCCCACCCGCGCGATGAGCGCGCCGAGCTTCGCGTCGGCCCGCGAGAGCGCCTTCAGCGCCGCGTCGGCGTCGAAGCCCGCCGCGCCCATGCGCGGGGTGAGCGACGGCTGGAACGACCCCGCGAGGCGCACCCGCTCCACCTCGAGGAGCCGCGCCTTGGTCACCACGCCGCCGTAGGCCGAGAAGCCTCCCGCGCGACCGTCGCGCGCGAGAACCCTGTGACAGGGTACGACCACCGGCCAAGGGTTGCGCGCCATCGCCTGGCCCACCGCCCGCGCGCCGCCGGGGCTCCCCACGCGCGCCGCGAGCGCGCCGTACGTGATGGTCTCGCCCGCGCAGACAGCCCGCGAGGCCTCGTAAACCGCGCGGTGAAACGGCGCGACGCGCTCGGCGTCGAGGCGAACGCCCCCGTAGTCGACGCGCTCGCCCGCGAGGTGGCGGCGCACGGCGTCGGCGAGGTCGCGCACCCACGGCGGCGGGTCCCACGCCTTCGCGTCGGGCGCCTTCGCGGCGAGGCGCGCGACGAGGGCTTCGCGCGTGGCCTCGGGGAGCTGCACCGCCACGAGGCCGCGCGGCCCCCACGCGAGGGCGCAGGTGCCGAGGGCGGTCTCGAAGAGGTGGTATCCCGCGCCGTTCACGGGGCACTTATACTCGAATTCGCAGGCGCGGCATTGACCCCGGAGGGCCCTTGGCGACACCTTCGGCGCCCCCTTCGAGAGAGACGAATGCCCGCGATGAAGAAGAAGCTGTGCCTGGTCACCTTCGGGTGCCAGATGAACGTCCACGACTCGCAGCGCATGGAGGATCTCATGCGCGACGCGGGCTACGAGGTGGTGCCCGAGGTCGAGGGCGCCGACGTGGTCATTCTCAACACCTGCTCGGTGCGCGAGAAGGGCGAGCAGAAGCTCCGCAGCGAGGCCGGCAAGCTCAAGAAGGCCGACACCGTGCTCGTCGTCGCGGGCTGCGTCGCCCAGCAGGAGGGCGAAGCCCTGCTCAAGTCCATGCCCTTCATCGACGTGGTGGTGGGCCCCGACAACCTGCAAGAGCTCCCGGCCCTCGTGCGCGAGGCCGAGCTCGGCGGGCCCTCCACCGTGCGCACCGTCTTCGACGTCGACGCGCCGCATTTTCTCACCAACTCCGTGGCCCCCGGCGCGGCCGGCGCGAGCGCCTACGTCACCGTGATGAAGGGCTGCGACGAGCGCTGCTCGTTCTGCGTGGTGCCCTACACGCGCGGCCCCGAGCGCTACCGCCCCGCCGACGACATCGTGGCCGAGGTGCGCGCCCTCGTCGAAGGCGGCACGCGCGAGGTGGTGCTCCTCGGTCAAACGGTCAACAGCTTTCTCGACCCCACGGTGGCCCTCCCCGCCGATCGCGACCCCGACGAGTCGCAGTTCCCCGAGCTCCTTCGGCGCATCGCCGCCGAGGCGCCGGGGCTCGACCGCCTGCGCTACACGTCGCCGCACCCGCGCCACCTCACGGCCTCGCTCGTGCGCGCCCACGCCGACCTCGCCGTGCTCTCCACGCACGTGCACATGCCCGTGCAGAGCGGCAGCGACCGCGTGCTCAAGCGCATGATCCGTCGGTACACCCGCGCCGAGTACGTGCGACGGGTCACCGCGCTGCGCGCCGCGCGCCCCGAGCTCACGCTCTCCACCGACATCATCGTGGGCTTCCCCGGCGAGACGCGCGACGACTTCGACCTCACCCTGTCGCTCGTGCGCGAGCTGCAGTTCGTGTCGCTCTACGGCTTCAAGTACTCGGTGCGCCCGCACACGCCCGCCCTCAAGCTCGACGACGACGTGCCCGAAGGGGAGAAGCAGTCACGGCTCCTCGCGCTCTTCGAAGTCTCCGAGGCGCAGACCCGCGCGCACCTCGCCACGCTGGTGGGCGCGCGCGTCGAGCTCCTCATCGAAGGCCCCAGCCGCCCCGGCGCCGCGACGTGGAGCGGGCGCACGCGCGCCAACGAGATCGTGCACGTCGCGGGCGGTGAGGGCGTGGGCCCCGGCGCCGTCGTGGTGGCCGAGGTCGCGCGCGCCAACAAGCACTCCCTCGAAGGCCGCGTCGAGTCGGTGCGCATCCCCGCAGCGACGCGCGTGCAGCCCACCTTTCGTCGCATCGCGCTCCCGGTGGTGACCGCGTGAGCGACCCGCGCTGGATCCGCGGCGTGGTGCGCGCCTTCGACGGCGTCACCCCGGCCTTCGGCGTCGACGCCTTCGTGGCCGACACGGCCTCGGTGCTCGGCGACGTGGCGCTCGGCGACGGGGCGTCGGTGTGGTTCGGCACGGTGCTCCGCGGCGACGTGGCCCCGCTGCGCATCGGCGCGCGCAGCAACATTCAAGACGGCTCCGTGGTGCACGCCACCGCCGACCTGTCGTGCACCGTGGTGGGCGAAGAGGTCACCGTCGGGCACCGGGTGATTCTTCACGGGTGCACCGTTCACGATCGGGTGCTGGTGGGCATGGGCTCCATCGTGCTCGACCTGGCCGTCATCGAGCGCGACGTGGTGCTCGGCGCGGGCTCGCTCGTGCCGCCGCGCATGCGCCTCGAGTCGGGCTACCTGTACCTGGGCTCACCGGCGAAGAAGATCCGCCCGCTGCGGCACGAAGACCGGGCCATGATCGAGGCTGGCTGGCAGAGCTACGTCGCGCTGTCGCGCCGCCACGCGGGCTGAGCGATCACTTCTCGCCGCGGGGCTTCTTCGGGGCGAGCGAGAGGCTGTCGTTGGCGCGCATCGCGCGCGAGGCCGCGGACGACGAGTCGGAGCGCGTCTTCTTCGCGGGCTTCACCGGCTCCTCCGCGGGCAGCTCTTCGAACGCGATGGGCACCATCGATTTCGGCACCGCGGGCGCGCGCGGAATGCGCGATGCGGCCTTCACCGAGCCGGGAATCACCGAGGGAGAGTGCGCCTGCGGACGCTCGTCTTCGGCGGCCGCGAGCGGGGCGCTCGTGGGCTTCTTCGTGAGGCGCGCCTTGGGGCCCAGCGAGGGAGGGGGCAGCGACACGGGGTGGCCGGGGTGCTCGGTGCGCCCCTTGCGGCCCGCGGCGATCGAGAAGGGCTAGCGGTCCGGCGCCACCTCCGCGGGAAGCTCGAGGGGCCACACGGTGACCTCGCCGTCGTCGGCCACGAGGCTGAACACCGCCGTCCACGGGAGCGTGCAGCGGAAGGGCTGACCGCCGAAGGTGAGCGTCACGCGCACGCCCTCGTCGTCGACCTCGACGTCGGGCAACGGGATGGTGAGCGCGCGCTTCACCTGCAGCACGACGCGCGGGCGCACGGCCACCGAGAGCGGAACGGCCACGCCTGGGCGCCGCGGGTCGAGGTGCACAAACACGCTCCCGCGGTCGAGAAAGGCCTGAAACTGTGACTGCTTGGTGGGAACCGCCGCGATCGACTTCATCGCTGAATCATCGCCGCGATGGCGGCCGCGATCCAGTACGTCGCACCGAAGTTGTGCGCCGCACGGGCCGCGACCGACTCATTTCAGGTCACATGCAGGCGGGGGGAAACGACCCGAAGCAGCCGCCCAGCATGTCTTGACACGCGGCCTGCGACTGCTGCGCCGTGTTGAAGCACGTCTGAAAGGCCCCGAACTCGCGCATGCAGTTGGCGGCGACGCACGCCTGGTCGGCGCACATGTTGGTCTGCGCGCAGGCCTGCACCGCCGCCGCCTCCATGGGGCAGCAGCCGATCTGGGCCATCGCGAGGCACTGCCCGCACGCGGCGTTGCGACCGATCGCCGTCTGCTGACAGTTGGCGTTGGCGCCGCAGGTGCAGAGCGCCTGCACCGTGGCCATGCCGCAGGCGCCGAAGCCGCCGCCGGCGCCCGTGTCGGCGGGGGGCATCGCGCGATCGGCGGGGGGCATCGCGCGGTCGGTGGGCGTCGCGGCGTCG
Source organism: Deltaproteobacteria bacterium (assembly GCA_947494865.1). Taxonomy (GTDB): domain Bacteria; phylum Myxococcota_A; class Polyangia; order Polyangiales; genus CAISKJ01. Next base: position 994 of record CANMAT010000370.1, on the reverse strand, counting down.
GGCGTCGCGGCCGTGTCGGTGGTCGCCGCGGTGTCGGTCGCCGTCGAGGCGTCGGTGGTCGAAGCGCCGCCGCCGCCGCTGTTGGCGCTGCACGCCGCGGTGGTAGCGAGAAGAACTGCGAAGGCGTACGCGAGCCTGTTCACTGTCAAAATCCTCCTAGAAAAAACGCTCGCGGCGCTCTATCGCGAACGCCTCTGCGTTTCAAGGGGGCGCGCGAAATGCGGTGGCGCACGCCCGCGCGGCGCACCTATCGTCGCCCGATGTTGAACGTGTTCATTGTCACGATCGCGCCGGGGCACGACCCCGACAAGCTCCTCTCCGACGAGACGACGGCCGAGACGATGGCCCAGGTGATGACGCCCGAAGAGGCCGTCGCCGTGGGCTTCTCGGGCCTCCCCGACGCGGTCGACGGCGCGCTGCGGGTCATCGCCGTGGCCGCCCGCGACGCGCGCTGGATCCACCGCGCCCTCGACGCGAACCCCGCCGTCACCAGCTATCGGGTCAAAGAGATCGAGTGACGGGCGCGCGCGATTGCGTGATTGACCGCCGGGGCGTCCGCGAAGAAACATCCGCGGCCCTATGATCGATCAACGCGACGCACAGGCCTTCTCCGAGCGCGTGTGGGAAGAAGAGATCCTCCCCAAGCTCGTTGAGTACATTCGCATCCCCAACCGCTCGCCGTACTTCGACCCGCAGTGGGCCACCGCCGGCCACATGGAGGCCGCGGTGAAGCTCATTTCGGCCTGGTGCGAGGCCCAGCGCGCGCACATCCCCGGGCTCACCGTCGAGGTCGTGCGGCTCAACAACGCCGACGGCACGCCGCGCACGCCGGTGATTCTCATGGAGACGCCCGGTGAGGTCGACGACACGGTGCTGCTCTACGGCCACCTCGACAAGCAGCCCGAGATGTCGGGCTGGCGCGAGGGCCTCGGGCCCTGGGTGCCCGTGCGCGAGGGCGATCGGCTCTACGGCCGCGGCGGCGCCGACGACGGCT
>CANMAT010000369.1 GCA_947494865.1 Deltaproteobacteria bacterium | reverse complement strand
GGGCCTCGGGGATGGTCTCCCACGCGCGCTTGGAGAACACCGTGCCGCCGACGCCGAGGCTGCCCGTACCCTCGGAGACGAACTGCACCTGCGACGACCACTGGAGCGCCACGGCGGCGTACGGGGGCGCCACGAAGGTGTCGATGCGGTGCGTCTGCAAGGCCGAGAGCACCTCGGGGAGCGCGAGCGGCACACCCGTGGCCCCCGCCTCGGCGAAGAACTCGGGGAGGATCACGTCGTCGCGCCAGAGCCACGGGTGTGTCTGCCGGAGGTCGGCGGGGGTGTGCACCTCGCGGGTCGAGAAGAGGCGCGCGCCGCCGGACTCGCCCCACGAGGCGAGCACGAAGTTCTGCGCGAGAAACTGGGCCTCGATCTCGCTCGAGAGCGCCACGCGCGAGAGGCGCGACGCCTCGGCGTTGGGAAACATGCCCGGGAGCATGTACGCGAGGACGGGGCGGTGAATCTGCCCGAGTCCGATGCCCGTCATGGCCGCGCCGTCGAGGCGGCCCGTGCGCATCTTGCGAACCATCTCGCTCTCGTCGCCCTGCACGCCGCCGGCGTAGATGCGCAGCGCGATGGCGCCGTTGGTGCGGCGCCGCAGCTCGCGGTTGGCCGCGTCGAGGCCCCGCGCCCAGCTCGAGCCCGCGGGGGCCAGCGTGGCGATGGAGAGGGTGCGCGTCGCGCCTGCGTCGGGCGCGTTCTGCGCGTCGACCGCCGCGCCCAGGAGCAGCGCGCCCGAGAGGAGAACCAGGGTACGAGAGAGGAAGGTTCGCATCGTGCGCGGATCATTCTCGCACCCGACACCGTGTTGCAAGCCTCCCGCGCGTGCGGGCCGTGGGCTCGCAACGATTCGAACATTCTGCCGCGCGGCCTCGTCTACGCGCGCCCTACGCGATCACGTACACGAGCGTCCGCCCCCGGCCGCCCCGCAGGATCTCTACGGTGAGCCGGTCCGCGGCGCGGAGCCGGGCGTAGGCCTCGAGGCAGCGGTCGGGTGACGCCACGGCGAGTCCGTTCACCCGGAGGATCACGTCGCCGTCTGCGATCCCGAGGCGCGCGAGGGCGTCGTCGGGGCGCACGCCGAACACCCGCACGCCGACGGTGAGACCGCCGCGCGTCTCGGGCACGATGCGCGTGCTTCGCATGAGCGCCTGCGGGCTGTTGAGGGCCCCGTCGAGCCAGCGTCGCGAGACGACATACACCCCGCGCCGCGAGGCCCGCACGCCGCTGTCGGGGGCGCGCTCCGCGGCGGGCCCGTCGCTCACGTAGAGGGTGCGCCCCACGACGTCGACCTGATAGCCCTGGGCCGCGAGCGACGCGCGCGCAGCCTCGACGGCGTGCGTCGCGCGCGTGACGCGCAGCCGCACCGTGCGACCACCCGCGGCGGCGGCGCGCTGCACGGTCACCGACGCGACGCGCTCCAGGCGCGCGGCGCAGGCGTCGAGCGTGTCGGCGCAGTCGAGGTCGGCCGCGGCGACCTCGGGCTCGAGGCGCAGCACCCCATCGTCGTCGTGGAGCCACAGGCCCCGCGCCGCGGCGTAGGCGTCGAGCGCGCGCACCGCGTCGCGCAGCGTTCCTTCGCCGCCGTCGGCCACGGCGGCGCGGAGGTCCGCCGCGGCGACCGCGGGCGCGACGAAGAGAGGCACGCGGTGGCGCCGCGCGGTCTGCTCCAGCGCCACGCCGAGGCGCAGGCCGGGCGCGGCCGCGGGCGCCGCGGGGCGCGCGAGCGCGCGGAGGCGCGTGAGGCCCACGAGCGCGGCAGTGAGGTGCAGTGAGGTGAGCGTCACGATGAGGGCCAGCGCCGACATCACGAAGGGGCCGAGCAGCAGGAGGTGCGATGGCTGCGGGCGAGGGAGCGCGACCGCGGGGGCGTCGCGGTACGGCGAGCACGAGGCGGCGCCGCCGTCGAGGGGTGTGTGGCTCATGCGATGGCGGGAGAGCAGGCGCCGTGCCGCGTCGAAAACGCTGCGAAACAAGATGATTGTGAGGGATGTACGAAGAGCTCGCAGCGACAAATCGGCACGCTGCGGCGGGGCTCCCGCGACAGGGCGGCGAAGCGCGCGGTCAACGGGGCGGCGGGGCCGTGATGTCGTAGGATTCGCCGCCATGACCCACGCCGCCGCAACGTTCGACGCCCGCTACGTCAACAGGCTCACGCTCGTCCCCGTGCTCGGCGTGGGCGCGGTGCTCGGGGGCTTCGGGCTCGCGCTCTTCGCGCCGTCGGCCGCCAGCGGGAGCCGCCTCGGCGACGGCTCCTTCGTCGCGATCGCGACGGCGCTCTCGTGCGCGCTCACGCTGTCGCTGCTGCCCATGGCGCGCCGGGCGGCGGGTGTGCGCGGCGCGTGGGCGGTGGCCCTCTCGCTCGGGGCGCAGGGCCTGTTCCCGGTGTTCAGCGCGGCGGTCAAACTCGGCGACCCGTACATCGCATCGCACTGGCGGTGCGGCACCGGCGACGTAGCGTTCGTGCTCGTCGCCCCGATGGTGGCCGCGGCGATGGGCGTCATCGCGCTCCTGACCGCGCGCTTCGGACTCCCGCGGGTGGGCGCGGGCGCGGCGCGCGCGGTGCGGGCGCTCGCGATGGCGGTCTTGGCGGGCTCTCTCGCCGTCGCGGGCCTCGGGGCGGCGCGCGTCGCGCAGCGCCCCGCGGCGAGAGACTACCTCGCGCAGATTCCCCTCGCGGGCACCGTGCCCGCGGTCACCGTGAGGCCCGCCATGGCGCCGCGCATCGACGTGGTGGGGCGCGCGCTCGTGTGGCGTCAGTGCGACGTCGAGAACGGCTGCGAGCTGCGGCTGCGCGCGCCCGACCTCTCCCGCGAGTCGATCGATGGCCGCATGGTGCGCGTGGGCGCCGGGGCGCTCCGCGTGCGCTCCGATGAGCGCACCGACCTGGTGCTCTTCGAGGGCGAGGTCGCCCTGGGCGGCACGGTGGCCTTTCGCAAGAGCGCCGCGTCGCCCGTCGACGTGTCGTGGCGAACGCTGGCCGACGTTGCCGCGCCGCCGACCGCGTGGCTCGCGTCAGCGCTTGCGGGGCTCGCGATGGCGCTGCTGGTGTGGGCCCGCGGAGGCGCCTCGGCGCGCGCGCTCTCGCGGTGGCGCAACGCCCGCGAGGCGACGCTCACGGAGCACGGCGCGGTGACCTTCGGCGAAGACCTCCCCGCGGCGAAGGTGCAGGGTGAGGCGAAGGCGCCCGTGGGTCCCGTGCTGGTCCTCGACGACGCCTCGGCGACGCACCTCCGCGCGATGGCGACGGTGCCCGCCGCCTCGCTGCGCGCGGGCACGCAGCGCGACCTCGCCGAGGAGATCGCGCTCGCCGACGGGGGCCGCTACGTGCTCGCCGCGACCGTCGCGGCATGGAGCGTCGCGCCCCTCGCGCTCACCGTGCTGCGCTGAGGGCGTCGGGGCGGGCCGACCGCGTCGCACGACGAGGCCCTCTCCACAGGCCTTTCGCGTCGTGTCATATCCTGTCAAATGCCCGTGAGCGGCGCGTGCATGCGCCGAAGCCCACAAGGAGCGTGCAGTGCAAAACGACCGTCGAGAGAGCGCCCCCGCGGGCGAGGTTTCGGCCGCCGCCAGCGACGCGGCGCCGCGGTCGTCGGCGCGCGCGAACACGCCGCTCGCGACCCTCCTGTTTCGCACCCACGCGGCGCTGGTGCTCTTGTCCGTCGTCGTGATCGCGGTGCCGATCGCGGGGCTGCTCTACACGGGCTCGCTCATCTCGCGCATCTCTGACGTCGAGCTGCGCAGCGTCAAGGCTGAGGAGGCGATTCACCGCACGGCGTGGCAGGTCGAGGTGGCCGTGCGCCACGCGTCGCGCGCGTGCCTCGTCGACCCGAACACCAACACCGCCGCGCTCGTGCCGCCCATCGTCGCCGCCGACCGCGCCCTCGACGAGGCCCTCGCGCGGTACGGCGCGCGCGCCAACCCGCGGCTGCGGAACGCCGCGCAGCGCTACCACGCCATGGCGGGGGGCGTCTCGACCAACACCTGCGCGCTCCTCTCGCGCCTCGCGGCCAGCCGCCTCGTGCTCGACGAGGAGCTCACCAACGCGTGGATCGACCAGCTCCGCGCCCTGCACGGCGCCATCTCGCAGAGCGAGCGACAGGCCCGGCGCACCGCCGTCGGCACGTCGGCCGCGGCGCTCCTTTTCGGCGCGCTCAGCGTGGCGGCCGCCGCGCTCATCGCCAAGGGGGCAGCGCGGCGCCTCGGCCGCCCGCTCGCCGACGCGAGCGTCACGGCCATGCGCCTCGGGCGCGGCGACTTCTCGCCCGTCGCCGTGGCCTCCGGGGGCGTGCGCGAGATCGCCGAGCTCACCGACGCGCTCGCACGCATGGGGCGCGACCTCGGCGCCCTCGACCGCATGAAGCAGGGCCTCCTGGCCTCGGTCTCGCACGAGCTCCACACGCCCCTGGCCAAGCTGCGCGAGGCGCTGGGGCTCCTCGCCGACGGCACCGCCGGGCCCCTCTCGCCGCGGCAGGCGCGCGTGGTCCAGCTCGCGCGCGACGCCTGCGAGCGAGAGGTGCGCACCATCGCGGCCCTCCTCGACGCGTCGCGCCTGCAGGCGGGCCAGCCCCTGCGCATGCAGCGCGGCGTCTCGATCGACGCCGTGCTCCGCGCGGCCGTCGACGACGAGCGCGCCGAGGCCGATGCCCGCCAGGTGGGCGTGGAGCTCTCCCTCGACGGCGAGGCGCCGTCGCTCACCGTCGACGTGGCCCTCGTCGAGCGCACCGTGGCCAACCTGGTGCGCAACGCCGTGAGCGTCTCGCCCGCGGGCTCGGCCGTCGAGGTGCGCCGGGGGCGCCAGGGCGGCGCCGTGCGCGTCGAGGTGATCGACCGCGGCCCGGGCCTCCCGCACGAGCTCCGCGGCGATCCCTTTCGGGCGTTTCAGTCGGCCGCGGTGGGGAGCCGCGGCGCCGGGCTCGGGCTCGGCCTCTCCCTGTCCCGCGAGGTGGCGCGCGCCCACGGAGGCGACCTCGCGGTGTCGCGCACCGGCGCGGGCGGCACATGCTTCGTGCTCACCCTCCCGGCGGCCGATATACAAGAACCCTCCCCGCCATGACACCCATGAAGCAGCCGCCCCGCGTCCTCGTCGTCGACGACGACCGCCCCCTCGTCGAGCTCCTCGCGATGCGGCTCGAGGCCAACGGCTACGACGTGCTCCAGGCGTACGGCGCCGTCGCGGG
>CANMAT010000368.1 GCA_947494865.1 Deltaproteobacteria bacterium | reverse complement strand
GGCGCTCGGCGCGTACACGCGCGTCGAGTCGCGCACGCGAATCTTCAACGGCGGCCGCGAGATCGAGTTCACGCTGCGCGAGCGCATGCTCCGCGCGCTGCACCGGCTCGGGCCGAGCTTCTATCGCACCATGCCCCCGGGCGAGATCATGTCGCGCGCCACCAACGACCTCGGTCAGGTGCGTCTCCTCGTGGGCTTCGGCGCGCTCAACCTCGTGAACACGCTGTTCTCCTACGTGGTGAACATCCCGCTCATGTTCTGGCGCTCGCCGTTGCTCGCGGCGCTCTCCCTCGCGCCCTTCCCGTTCTTCATCTTGCTCACGCGCTCCTTCGGCAAGGTGATGTTCGCCCGCAGCCGCGCCGCGCAAGAGACGCTGGGCGCCATGAGCGACCGCGTGCAGCGCACCCTCGCGGGCATGCGGGTCGTGCGCGCCTACGGCCTCGAGGGCTTCGAAGCGCGCGCGTTCGAAGCCGACTCGGCGCGCTCGCTCGAGGCCAACCTCGCGCTCGCGCGGCTCCGCGGCATGATGTTTCCCATCCTGGGCATGGGCGCCGCCATCGCGTCGCTCATCGTGATCTGGGTGGGCAGCGGGCTCGTCATCGACGACAAGCTCACCGTGGGCGACATCCTCGCGTTTCAAGCGCACCTCGCGCTCGTCGCGTGGCCCACCATCGCGCTGGGGTATCTTCTCTCGATCCTTCAGCGCGGCAAGGTCTCTACGCAGCGCGTGATGGAGGTGCTCGAGGCCTCGCCGGACATCGAAGACCGCGCCGACGTGCGCGACTTCGAGGGCCCCGTCGCGGGCGACCTCGCGGTGCGAAATCTCACCTGGCGCTACGGCGACCGCGCCGTGCTCGACGGCGTCACGCTCGACGTGCCCGCGGGCCAGAGCCTCGCCATCGTGGGCCGCACGGGCGCGGGCAAGAGCGTGCTGGCGAAGCTCATCGCGCGCATGCTGCCCACCCCCGAGGGGGCCGTGACGCTCGACGGGAGAGACATCACCTCGGTGCCCCTGCGCGCGCTGCGCGCGGCCGTGGGCCTCGCCCAGCAGGAGCCGTTTCTGTTCTCGACCACCATCGCGCGCAACATCGCCTTCAGCGAGGTAGAGCCCGACTCGCCGGAGGCCATCGCGCGCGCCGAGGGGGCCGCCGGCGAGGCGCAGATGCTCGCCGAGGCCGAGGCCATGCCCGACGGGTTGCAGACCATCGTTGGGGAGCGCGGCGTTCAGCTCTCGGGCGGCCAGAAGCAGCGCGTGGCGCTCGCGCGGGCGCTCCTCGCGGGGCCCCGGGTGCTCCTCCTCGACGACCCGCTCTCGGCCGTCGACGCGCGCACCGAGGCGGGCATTCTCGACGCGATCGAGCGCGCGGCCGCGGGGCGCACGCTCTTGCTGGTGACGCACCGCGTGGCCGCGGCGGCGCGCTGTGATCGCGTCGTGGTGCTCGACGAGGGCAAGGTGGTCGAGGCGGGCACACACGCCGAGCTTGTGACGAAGGGCGGGCTCTACGCGCGCCTCGCCGAGCGCCAGGCCCTCGAGGCCGAACTGGAGGCCATGTGACCGCGCCCGCGAACGAGGTGTACCGGGGCGCCGCGAAGAAGCCCGCTGCGAAGACCGCGCCGCGCACGAGCGCCGAGGCCGAGAAGGCCTTCCACGAAGAGGAGGCCTTCGGAAAGGCCTACGACGCGCGGCTCTTGAAACGCCTGTGGCCCTACGTGAAGCCCTACGCGTGGGCCGTGGCGGGCGCGCTGGCGCTCATGCCCGTCGCGTCGGTGCTGCAGGTGTGGCAGCCGCGGCTCCTCAAGCGAATCATCGACGACGGCATCGCGCGCGGCGACGTGTCCATCGTGCATCGCACCGCCACGGTGCTCGGCGTGCTCATGGTGAGCGAGTACGTGGTGCGCTTTCTGTTGGGCTACCTGCTCCAGGTGGCCGGGCAGCGAACCATGTACGACCTGCGCCGCGAGGTGTTCGCGTTCCTGCAGCGGCAGCGCATGGCCTTCTTCGATCAGCAGCCCATCGGGCGCCTGGTGACGCGCGTCACCAACGACGTCGACGCGCTCGGCGAGCTCTTCGCGTCGGGGGCCATCACGGCCATCGGCGACTTCGTGACGCTGGCGGCCATCGTGGCCTCGATGCTGGCCTTCTCGGTGAAGCTGTCGCTCTACACCTTTCTCGCGGTGCCGCCGCTCGTGTTCGCCGTCGACTACTTTCGCAAGCGCGCGCGCGAGGCCTTTCGCGCCATTCGCAGCAAGACCGCCCGCATGAACGCCTACCTCAACGAGCAGGTGATCGGCGTGCAGGTGGTGCAAGCGTACGGGCAGGAGGCGCGCTGCCAGGGCGAGTTCGGCGAGATCAACGTGGCCTACAAAGAGGGCAACGTGCTGAGCATTCGCTACGACGCGCTGCTCTTCGCCGTCGTCGAGATGTTCGCCTCGGTGTGCACCGCCACGCTGCTCTTCGTGGGCGCGCGCTCGCTCGGCCTCGGCGCCCCGGCGGCCACCATCGGCGAGCTCGTGGCCTTCGTGTATTACATTCAGCGCTTCTTCGAACCGCTGCGCGACCTGTCGTCGAAGTTCACCATGATGCAAAGCGCCATGGCCGGCGCCGAGCGCATCTTCGGCCTCCTCGACAAGCCCGAGCCCGACGCGCCGGAGCGCGCGGTGAGCGCGGTCGAGAGGGTTATGGGCGCGCCCGCGGTCGAGTTTCGCGGCGTCGAGTTTCGCTACAAGACCGACCGCGCGGCCCTGCACGACGTGTCGTTCTCCGTCGAGCACGGCAAGACCGTGGCGCTCGTGGGCGCCACCGGCGCGGGCAAGACCACGGTGATCTCCATGCTGCAGCGCCTCTACGAGGTGACCGCGGGCGCCGTGCTCGTCGACGGCGTCGACGTGCGCGACATTGCCCGCGACGCGCTCCGCCGGCGCTTCGTGGTGGTGCCGCAAGACACGGTGCTCTTCCCCGGCGACGTGCTCGCCAACATCGCCCTCGGCGACGACAAGCCCGACGAGGCCAAGGCCCAGCGCGTGGCCGACGCGCTCGGGCTCGGCGCCCTCCTCGCGCGCCGCGGCGACGGGCTCCGCACGAACGTGGGCGACCGCGGGCAGAACTTCAGCGTGGGCGAGCGGCAGCTCGTGGCGCTGGCCCGCGCGCTCTACCGCGACCCCGAGATCCTCGTGCTCGACGAGGCCACGTCGAGCATGGATTCGGAGAGCGAGGCCCTGGTGCAGTCGGCCATCGCCGAGGCCCTCCGCGGCCGCACGGCCATCGTGATCGCGCACCGGCTCAGCACCATTCGACGCTCCGATCAGATTCTGGTGTTTCACCGCGGCACCGTCGTCGAGCGCGGCACCCACGACTCGCTGCTCGCCGACGGCGGCGTCTATGCGAAGCTCCACCGCCTGCAGTTTACCGAGGCCGACGCGCCCGCCGCCGCCTCGTAAACACTTCCCGTTCGAGCGATTGACGGTTTGCCGGTGCGCGGCGCAATCATCGTCGCGATGACGACGCGGCGTTGGTTTCCGAGGGTGCGCGCGGCGATGCTCACGCTGCTCGTGTCGGGCTGCAGCGGCGGCGGCTGTGCGAACTGCGCGGGGGGCGCGCTGGGGCCCATTCCCGGGGGATTCCCCGTGACGCCCGAGACGCGCGTCGCCCACGCGCTGCAGGTGCGCCTGACGCGCGCCGGGCTCAATGAGATTCAGAACGCCGGGCCCGACATTCTGCGCGTCGCCACCGGCGGCTCCATCGCCGTGCCCACCGCGCGCGGCAACTTCGGCGTCGGGCGCTACATCCTGTGCCCCGATCCGCCGCGGGCCACGCTCACCGCCGCGCAGCGCGCGCAATACTGCCGCCTCGACCTGCGGCTCCCCACGGAGGTGCCGCCCCTCGAGCTCGGGCTGAGCCCCCCCTCGTCGCTCGACGTGAAGCTGCACACGGGCCTCAACGGCCTCATCGCGGTGCACACCTGCTCGCTCGCGTGCAACGCCGACTGCCGCGGCATCGCGTGCCTCGACAGCGACATTCTCTTGCCCGTCGACACCGTGCGCATGACGAGCCCCTCGCGGCGCCCGTACATCGGGCTCCGCACGGCGTTGGCCCTGCGGCGTGACACGCACGCTCCGCGGCGATCGTTCTTTCGCGCCGACCTCGTGTCGCCCACGGGCATGGGCGAGGTGGTGCAGCCCATCGACGGCGAGGCCTTCGACGCCTCTTCGATCAGCTGCATGGGCGGGCTGTGCGGGCTGTTTCCCATTCTCGCGCCCACCTTCGCGGGCATGTTCGGCGGCGCCATCGGCGGGGCGGTTACCCCCCTGCGCGACGCGCTCGCGCAGTCGTCGATGCCGTCGCCGCCGGGCTGCCCCACGGGCACGCGCGTCGACGGCGCGCGCTGCCGCTACGACGACAACGACCTCGTGCCGTCGCTCCTCGGCGTCGAGCTGCAGGGCAACCTCGGGGCGCTGCTCCAGTCGTTCTCGGCGGGCGTGCAGGCCAACGGCGTGCTCATGATCGCCGCGGGCGACCCCATGCACGACGCCGAGGTGAACGCCACCGGCGCCACGCTCAACCTCTTCGGCGCCGCGCGCTCGCTCTCGCACAACGCGTGTGTGCCGCGCCTCACTGCGCCCGCGCTGCCCACCATCCCCGAGTTTCCGTCGCTGCGCACCAACACCGTGCCGGGCAGCATGCGCGTGCCGCACCTCGCCATCGGCGTGGCCGAGCAGTACCTCAACCACGCGCTCTGGCAGTTCTGGGACGCGGGCCTCTTCTGCCTCGGTGTGAACAGCTCGCTCGCGCCCGACCAGCTCAACACGTCGCTCTTCTCGGTGCTCATTCGCTCGCTGCCGCGCGCGGTGTACCCGGCCGCGGCGGCGCCCCTCGCGCTCACCCTGCGCCCGCAGAATCCGCCGCAGATTCGTGTGCTTACCGCGCGCCCGACGCCCACGTCGCCGGTGCTCGAGCTGGGCTTTCAAGGCCTCGCGCTCGACTTCTACCTCTGGAGCGAAGAGCGCTACGTGCGCGCGCTCACGGTCACCACCGACGTGACCATTCCCATCGGGTTCAGCGACATGATGGGGCTGCGCCCCGTGCTCGGCGCCGTTGCCACGGCCAACACCGTGGTGACGCGCGCCACCCTCGTGAGCGAAGAGCCCATGGAGCTCGCCGTGAGCCTCGGGAGCATCCTCGGC
>CANMAT010000367.1 GCA_947494865.1 Deltaproteobacteria bacterium | reverse complement strand
GCTCGCCGTCGACGCGCGCGGCGTGACCGTCGGCGCAGCAGGCGGGCGCAGGCAGCCCGACAACCAGAGCGCAGCGGCGAGGAGCCCAGCGCGGCGCACGACATCGCGAAGCATGGACGCAGAGTCTAGAGCGGCGCCCGGGAAAGCACCTCGTCGTCTTGCTTCAGATCTGCGTCGCCCTGCGTCGTTGTGGCTTCTCGCAAGGCCGACAGCCTTGCTTCGAAGTCGCGCCTCGCAGCGCTCGCATCTCTTCGCAGCACGACGGGTGCTTTCCTGTCGCCGCTCTCGCGGCGTCGCCGGTGCGGGGCCGAATCGATTTCGTCAAGGCGCCGGGCACGCGGGCGCATCGATGCCATGCCCACGTAGACCCCCGGCGACCACGCACCCTTGCGGCGCACGGCGTGAGCGGCGCGAACGGCCCCACGCGGAGCGCAGTGCGAGGCGAGACCGAGCAGCACCGGCGGGCGCGGCGAGGCGACGCTCTGCAGCCGGTGGGCGGTGCACACACGCGGCCTGCGAGCGTCGGGGCTGGGGGCTCGCGCGCGCTCGTTGCGCACGTTGACCGCGAGGCCTCAGCGACGCTTCACTGTGTAGTGGGCCACCGGCTTCGCGGTAGTGTTCGTGGGGGCGCGGGCGCCCGGGGCGGTGGCCTCTTGCCGCTGAGACTCGACCCACACGCGCTGGAGCAGCGCCTCGTCGTCGCGATTCTTGACGGCGAAGGTGAGGCCGAGCTGCACGACGGCGGGAGGACCGCCGTTGACCTCGCAGCGGAGCACGCGCCCGCTGGCCATCACGATGCGACCGAAGGCTTCGATCATGAGTTGCACGTCGATGCCCGACGCCGGGACGCCCGCGGAGAGCTCCGGCGGGGGCGGCGCGGGGAGGTTCAGGCACATGCCGCCGGGGGAGTCGTCGGAGCGCACGGAGAGGTTGAGCACCTTGCCGCGCGTAGCGGCCGTGGACCCGAGCAGCACCACCGACACCTCGAGGCGCTCGGGCACCAGCGCACGAAAGGACGCCCGGAGATTGCCGCGGTCGAGCGGCCTGGGCGCCGGGATCAGCGGCGAGAGCACGGGGCTCTCGATCGTCAGGAGCTTCGTGCCGCGCAGCACGCGCTCGATCTTGCGCGCGAGGGTGCGCTTGCTTGCGGGCAGTTCGAGGAGGTCGACCGCGCCGAATTTCACCAGCTCGACGGCGTGGTTTACGTCGAGGCCGTTCGCCAAGAGGAGCACCGGGAGGTCCGGGGCCGTCTCGCGCATCGTGCCGAAGCGCCGCACCGACTCGACGTGCGGAGGCTCCAACACGAGCAGCACCATGTCGAGGCCGCTCGGCACTTCCGACGAGAGCGGCTCGACCACCAGAACCCCCTCGCCGATCGACGCCATCGCCTCGCGACAGACGCCGAACACGGTCGGCGAACCACCCACAAGCCCAACGCGAAACGCGGACTTCATCGAGAACTCCTCGCAGTGCCTCGCGGGACGCGGCACACCCGCTGGGGAACTCCCGCTACCCCGAAGCGCAACCGGGACAAGGCGCAGGGTAACAACTAGGGAACACCCGCCAGTACGAAGCACAACCCGAACGAGGCGCAGGCTAACTACGGGTATTCACCCACGCAAGGTGAAAATCTTATGAGTTGGTGAAGGTGTGTTGATGCGGAAGCGCTGCCCCAGGTGGCGCCGCGGGGCGCGATCACGGGCCCGTGCTGCTGCCGTCGGGCGGCGCCTCGCGCACGTACTCGATGTCGTCGCAGAGCATTCCGCGGATCGTGTCGTTGCCCGGGAGGATGCGCGTGCAGGTGAAGCCCGCCTTCTCGAGCACGCGGCACGACGCGTCGTTGCCCACCGTCACCGTTGCGATGAGCCGTACGACCCCGCACGCGACGAGGTGGGTGACCACCGCGCGCACCGCCTCGCTCGCGTAGCCGTGGCCCCAGTGCGCGGGCAGGAACACGTAGCCCACGTTGAGCGCGACGTTGTGGTCGTCGACCTCGGCGTCGATGCGCCCCACGAGCGCGCCGTCGACGGTGCGACGCACCGCCCAGTTGAGCCACGCGGTGCTCCCGTCGGGCGCGAGGCGCGTCGCGAGGCGCTCCCACCGGGCGCGGAGCGCGGCGGCGCTCTCGGGCGGCGTCGAGGAGATGTACGCGTAGATCGCCGCGTTTTGCAGGGGGGCGAAGAAGCCGTCGGCGTGGTCGCCGGTCATCGGCTCGATCGTGAGGCGCGCCGTGGCGAGCGCCGCGTTCAGGGCCGCCGCGCGGTCAGCGCGCACGGGGGGAGACCGTAGGGGCTTCGAAGGGCGCGCGCATGGTGACGAAAGCTACGGCGAGCGCCGCGGCGCGTTCCAGCTCGAAACGATAGGGTGTTAACGTCGCGGACCATGCCGCGCAGACACCGCACGCCGCTCACCGTGATGATGCTGGGCGCCCTCTCGGCCTGCGCTGACAAGGCCCCCACCTTCGAAGACGCCTCTGTCGACGTTGTCGTCACCGACACCGCCACGGTGCCGCCCCTCGACGCGCGTCGGCACCCCGACGTGATGATCGCCCGCCGCGACGGCGCCACCGACGCCGACGTCGAGCTCCGCGAAGACTGCGAGACGCCCTTCGACGACGACGGCGACGGGCGCGCCAACGAGAACTGCGCGTGCCTGCCGGGCAGCGAGCAGATGTGCTTCCCGCGATCGGGCGAGCTCTTTCGCGACCCGTGTCGCATGGGCCGCCAGCGTTGCGAGGGCTCCGGCGAGCTCGGCGCGTGGGGCGACTGCGCGGGCTCGTGGCTGCCGCTCGAAGAGGCCGAGAACCAGTGCGCGCTCACCGAGGGCTTCAACAACGCCACGGCGGTGCGCCCGCCCGTCGACATCGTGTGGTTCGTCGACAACTCGGGCAGCATGAGCGAAGAGACCCGCTATGTGAACATGAACCTCAACCTGTTCGCGGCCGCCATGCAGGCCTCGGGGCTCGACTACCGCGTGGTGATGATCGCCCGCCGCGGCACGGGGACCTTCCAGGTGTGCGTGCCCCCTCCCCTCGGCGGCGCGACGTGCGGCGACGGGCCGAGGTTTCGCCACGTCGACCAGCAGGTGGAGAGCACCGACGGGCTGCAGCTCGTGCTGAACACCCTGCCCCGCTGGCGCGACTTCGTGCGCCTTCAATCGTTGAAGTTCTTCGTGGCCGTGACCGACGACGACAGCGCGCTGCCCGCGGACCAGTTCGACCGCCTCATTCGCGCCGAGCCGGCCTTCGAGCGGTACACGTTTCACAGCATCGTCGGGTACGAGAGTCGCACCGACTGCCCCACCCTCGCCCGCCGCGGCGGCGTGTACCTCACCCTCACCGAGCAGACCGGCGGCGAGCGCGCGCGCATCTGCTCGATGGACTGGTCGAGCATCTTTCGCGCGTTCGCCGAGGCCATCGTGCGCCGCACGAACTTCTGGCAGCTTACGCGCCCGGCGCGGGCGGAGACCATTCAGGTGTGGAGCGTCAACGGCGAGGGCCGCCGCGCGCTCCTCCCCGCGACGGCGTGGTCGTACGACGCGGCCACCAACCGCGTGACGGTGTCTCCCTCGATGCTGCCCGCCGACAACGCCGGCCTCGAGATCACCTACCGCCCCAGCGACGCCTCGCCGTAGCCTACGGCGCGGGCGTGAAGCGCACGCGCTGCCCCGCGGTGGCCGTGCACACGTAGCTCGTCGCGGTGCACCCTGGCGTGCTCCCCGTGGTGAGCCCGGTGGGCCCCTCGAGCCCGTGGTAGCGGTTGGTGAGGGGGCCCAGCACGGCCTCGTACACGAGGTCGATGGTGTTCGAAGCCTCGGAGAAGATGGCCTCGTAGGTGAGCGACGAGCCCGGCACCACGCCCGCCGTGTTGCGCTCGGCGTTCTCCGACCACTCGACCACCCAGCGGCGCGTCGGCGCGGCCCCCAGCGTGGCCACGCACAGGGGCCCCAGCGCCTGCTGATCGCCCGCGTGCACCGCCACCACCTGGCCCGGCGCCGCGGTGGAGGGGACGATGAGCGAGCGCCCGCCGAAGGGCGCCCCCGTGAGGCCGAGCCACCCGTTGACCGACGCCACCACCGGCGACCCCGGCGCCACGTCGACGGTGAAGTATCGAAACGCGAAGGGGATGCTCAGCGTCTCTTCGCCCTCGTCGCTCGTCGCGAGGAGGCGCGTGGCCCCCGGCGCCGCGCACGCGTCGACGAAATCGACCCCGGCGGGCGTGAGGTTCGCGGCGAAGCGCGTGGGCGCCGGGCCCGTGAGGCAGCGCCCCACGACGCAGCTCTCGCCCGCGGCGCAGGCGCGCCCGCACGCGCCGCAGTTTGTGGCGCTCGTGAGCCCGTTGACGCACACCCCGTCGCAGCGCACGAAGCCCGCGGCGCAGGGCGCCACGCACATGCCGTCGCGGCACAGGCGCGCGGGCCCGCACGCGCGCCCGCAGCCGCCGCAGTGCAGGTTGTCGGCGCTGAGGTCGACGCACGCGGCGCCGCAGCGCGCGGCGGGCGCGGGGCACGCCGACGCGTCGGCGCCGGCGAGGGGCGCGCACCGCCCGCCCACGCAGGCGTGCTCGGCGGCGCACGCGAGGCCGCACGCGCCGCAGTGCGCGGGGTCGACGGAGGGGTTGACGCAGCGCCCCGCGCAGAGCGTCTGCGAGGGGCCGCAGCCGAGCGCGCAGGCGCCGCCCGCGCAGAGGGCGCCCGCGGGGCACACGAGGCCGCAGCCGCCGCAGTTGCGCGTGTCGGTGGAGGGGTCGACGCAGGCGCCGCCGCAGGGCGCGCGGTCGAAGGGGCACTGGAGCGCGCACGCGCCCGCGAGGCACGACTGCCCCGCGGGGCACGCGGCGCCGCAGCGGCCGCAGTGGCGGGCGTCGGTCTGCGTGTCGGCGCACACGTCGCCGCAGGCGGTGTACCCGCGGCGGCAGTTGGGCACGCACGCGCCGGCCTCGCAGTAGCGCTGCGCGCCGCACGCGTTGCCGCAGGCGCCGCAGTGTTCGGGGCTCGACCGCAGCGAGGCGCACACGCCGCCGCAGAGGGTCTGCCCCGCGGCGCAGGAGGAGCCCTCGCACGCGCCGCGCACGCACCGCTGCGCGCCGGCGCACGCGGCGCCGCACGCGCCGCAGTGGGCGCCGCTCGACTGGAGGTCGGCGCACACGTCGCCGCAGCGCGTCTGCCCGCTCACGCACGAGAGCGCGCACG
>CANMAT010000366.1 GCA_947494865.1 Deltaproteobacteria bacterium | reverse complement strand
TGTTCGGCTGCATGGGGCGATCGGGGCCGAAGCCTTGGGCGCTCAGGCGGCTCTCTTCGACGCACTTCGAGATGAGGTAGCGACGCACGGCCTCGGCGCGGCGCATCGAGAGGTCGCGGTTGTACTAGGCGACGCCGCGGTCGTCGGTGTGGCCCTCGACGTTGAGGTGCGCGATCTCGGGGTGAATGTTGAGCAGCGACACCACGGCGTCGAGCACGCGGCGGCTCTGGTCGCCCGAGATGCGCGCGCGGTCGGGGGCGAAGCGCACCTCTTGGAGAATGCGAATCACGCCGTCGCCCATGGCCGCGAGGGCGTCGCCCGCGTCGGGGCAGCCGTCGGTGTCGTTGCGGCCGTTGAAGGTCTCGGGGCGCTCGGGGCACTGGTCGCGCACGTCGGGAATGCCGTCGCCGTCTTGATCGGCGAGCGGGCACCCGAGGCGGTCGGGGTCGGGCATCGCGCCCTGCGGCTCGTTGGGGCACGCGTCGGCGCCGTCGAGCACCGTGTCGTGGTCGTTGTCGGGGTCGGGGCAGCCGTCGGCGTCTTCGAACTCGTCGACGTCTTCGGGCGCCTCGGGGCACTGATCGACCGCGTCGAGGAGGCCGTCGTTGTCCGTGTCCGGCGGAGGAGGCGGAGGAGGCGGAGGAGGAGGCGGAGGAGGCGGAGGAGGCGTAGGAGGCGGAGGCGGTGACGGGTGAAACGACAGGGTGACGCCCGCTGTAAACGCGGTGAGGGCGTTGCGGTCGGTCGCGGTGCTGCTCTCGCTCTGGCGCCCCCAGAGCACGCGCGCGACGGGGCCCACGTCGAGGAACGACGTCGCCCGCACGAGGTACCCGACGCCCGCGCTGAGGTACACCGCGGTGTTCGAACCGTTGTCGAGCACGAAGGGGACGTCCGTGGTGCCGCCCATCACGTCGGTGTCGACGAGGAGCGTGCCCGGGCCGATCTTCGGCATCACGTGGAGGCCGCCGCCGCCCATGTACACCGCCGACCACAGCGTCGCGTTGGTGCCCTCGAACGACCACCCGTTGGCGGCCCCCGTGAGGTGCACGCCGAAGGGGCCGAGCAGGCGCACGCGAACGCGCAACGACCCCGTCGGGCCGACGCCGTAGGGCGCGCCGTTGAGGTTCGATACGATCGAGCCGACGGCGCCCTCGAGGTCGACGCGCATCCGCGGAAGATGCTGCGCAGAGGCGCTCGAAGACGACAGCGCCGCGAGGGCACCGGTGAAGAGCGCCGTGTGCCAGCGAAGCCCCGACAGGGACACGCGGGAGAATGTCAGTGCCATAGGAATAATCCTATCAGGCTTTCCATGTAGAACGCGTGTCAGAAAATGGCTCTGCGCTGGAAAAAGCAGTTACCAGAAGGCACTTGCGCGGGGGGTGCGAGGCGACAAAATCACGCGCGGAGGGCCTCTTCGAGGAACTCGATGCGGTCGTTGCCCCAGTAGAGCTTGTCGCCGTGGGCGAAGGTGGGCGCGCCGAACACCTCACGCGCCACCGCCTCGTCGGTGTAGGCGCGCAGCTTGTCTTTTACCGCGCCGGTCTCGATGGCCGCGAGGAGGCCGTTGGGGTCGACGCCGGCGGCGAGCGCGGCGGCGCGCATCTCGAGCTCGCTGGTGATGTCACGGTCGTCGGCCCACATGGCGCGAAAGAGCTCCTGCGCGACCTCGGCGGAGCGCCCCGAGGCCTCGGCCGCGATCACCAGGCGCTCGGGCTTGATGGTGTTGAGCGGAAAGCGCGAGCTCATGGTGAAGGGAACGCCGTACTTGCGCGCCCAGCGCTCGAGGTCGTGAAACATGTACCGGGCCTTCGGCGGGCTCTGCGCGGGCATGGTGTTGCCCGCGGCCTTGAACACCGCGGCGAGCACCACGGGCTTCCATCGCACGTCGGCGCCGGTGCGCGCCACGAGGGCGGGCACCTGCGTGGCCGCGAGGTACGAGTACGGTGACGACAGGTCGAAATAGAAGTCGACGATCTTCATGGCCGCCGACGCTACCGCAAGGCTTCCGCGCGTTGTACCTGTTCGCTCCCGCGATGGACCTCTTCGACCGCACGAAGCCCGCCGACGCAGCGCCCGCGCCTGAGGCCGCGCCCGAGCCCGCGCTCGACGCGCCCCTCGCCGACCGCATGCGCCCGCGCACCCTCGACGAGCTCGCGGGCCACGACGCCGTGCTCGGCGCGAGCACCCCCCTCGGGCGCTCCATTCGCGCCGACCGCGCGCCGTCGATCATTTTGTGGGGCCCTCCCGGCTGCGGCAAGACCACCGTGGCGCGCGCCATCGCGGCCCACTCGCGCGGCCGCTTCGCGCAGCTCTCGGCGGTGCTCTCGGGCGTGGCCGAGGTGCGCGCCGTGGTCGCCCAGGCCGAGCACGAGCGCAAGGCCGGCCGGCGCACGGTGCTCTTCGTCGACGAGATTCATCGCTTCAACCGCGCGCAGCAAGACGCCCTTTTGCCCCACGTCGAAGCGGGCACGGTGACCCTCGTAGGCGCCACGACGGAGAACCCCTCCTTCGCCGTCAACGCCGCGGTGCTCTCGCGCGCCCAGGTGGTGCGCCTCGAGGCGCTCTCGGCCGAGGCGCTCGTGCCGCTCCTTACGCGCGCGCTCGGCGATGTGGAGCGAGGGCTCGGTTCGCTCGGCGTGAGTGCGACGGACGAGGCCCTCGCGGCCATCGCGCGCTGGGCCGACGGCGACGCGCGCAAGGCCCTCGGCCTCGTGGAGCACCTCGCCCGCGAGGTGAACGGCGCGGGCAAAACCGTGGCGACCCTCGACGACGTCGAGGCCACCGCGCGCGAGCGCACGCTGCGCTACGACAAGTCCGGCGAGGAGCACTACAACCTCTCGAGCGCCTTTATCAAAAGCCTGCGGGGCAGCGATCCCGACGCGGCCCTCTACTGGTGCCTGCGCATGATCGAGGCTGGCGACGACCCGCGCTTCGTGCTCCGCCGCATGATCATCTTCGCCTCGGAAGACATCGGCCTCGCCGACACGCGCGCCCTCGAGGTCGCCGTCGCCGCCGACCGCGCGTTCGAACGCCTGGGCGCCCCCGAGGGGCTCATTCCGTTGAGCCACGCGGTGGTGTACCTGTCGCTCGCGCCCAAATCGAAGGCGGCCTACAACGCGCTCCACGCGGCGCAGGCTGAGATCCAGCGGTCTGGCGCGCTGCCTGTGCCCTTGAAGCTCCGCAACGCGCCCACGAAGGCGATGAAGGAGTGGGGCTACGGCGCGGCCTACAACGACCCGCAGCGCGCGGAGGGCGGCTACGTGGCCGAGCACTACCTCCCCGAGGCCATCGAGGGCGCCGAGTTCTACACGCCCACCACGCGCGGCACCGAGGCCAAGATCGCCGAGCACCTCGCGAAGCTGCGCGCGAAGCGTTAGAGCGCGCGGCCCTGACCGCCGTCGACGGGCACGCACGCGCCCGTCACCCACGAGGCCCGCGGCGAGCACAGAAAGGCCACCACGTTGGCCACCTCGTCGGGCGCGCCGAAGCGCCCGAAGGGGAGCTCCTCGCGCAGCATCTTCTCGACGCGCGCGGGCTCGCGCTGCGCCCTGCGATCCCACGAACCGCCTTGAAACAAGATCGATCCGGGCGCGACGGTGTTCACGCGAATCTGGTGCCTCGCGAGGTCGACGGCCATCTCCTTGCCGAGCGCGATGAGCGCGCCCTTGGCCGTCACGTAGGGCGCCGACGGGCCGTACTCGCGCCCGTACACGCTCGACACGTGCACGATGGCGCCGCCGCCGTGGTCCTTCATCCACGCGACCGCGCGGCGCGAGCAGAGCACCGCGCTGGCGAGGTTGAGGTCCATCACCTTGCCCCAGAGCTCGTCGCTCACGGTGTCGAACGCGCCGCTCCCGAGCGAGCCGCCGGCGTTGTTCACCAGCGCGTCGAGCGATCCGAAGTGTGAGATCGCGTCGTCGACGGCGAGGGCCGCGCCGCCCGGCGTGCTCACGTCGGCGGTCACCCCGTGCGCCTCGACGCCCTCGCGCGAGAGCGCCGCCACGGCCTCGTCGAGCGCCTCGGGCGTGCGCGCGCATAGCACCACGCGGGCCCCCTCGCGGCCGAGCGCCCGTGCGATGGCGAGCCCGATGCCGCGCGACGAGCCCGTGACCAGCGCGACGCGACCGGAGAGCGAGAGGTCCATGGCTTCGGGTGCTTCGTTCATCTCACGGCGTGCGCGCAACACCATTTTTTGCGCACCCGCGCATACTTGCGAAGGTGGGGGGTGCGGTGCGAAAGTCGCCCCTGTCGGCGATCTCTCTGGGAGGAGCGCTTCGGTGGAACCTCTGCTCTTCGGCATCGACCTGGCCACGCCCCTCGCGGTGGTCGCGGGCTTCGACAGCGGGCGCGTGCTGCTGCTCTCGCGGCACGCCGCCCACGCCCCCTCGCTCGACGCGCACGCGTGGGACTGGTCTCCGGGCGCGCGCCCCGCGCTCGAGGCCGAGGCCACGCGGGTGCTCGAGGCCGCCCGCGCGCGCTACGCGAACCCGCCCGACGCGCCCTGCGAGGCCGCGCTGTGCGTTCCCTCGTTCGTAGGCCCCGACGCGCTCGCCGCGCTGCAGCGCGCGGCCGCGAGCGCGCGCTTCACGGTGCGCCGCACGATGCGCCCCGCCGAGGCCCTCGGCCGCGCCGAAGACGCCCACGAGGGCATGCTCCTCGTGGTGAGCGCCGACCTCGGCCACCTCGAGGTGGGCGTGTTCGAAGCCACCGAGCACGGCCCCGTCGAGCGCGCCTACCGCGGCGTAGCGGCACCCTTCGGCTCGCTCTTCGTCGACAACCTCGTCTCGTGGCTTACCTTCACGCTCGACGCGCGCCACACCAGCGCCCTGTCGGGCGTACGCGAAGCGCTCGCCGACACCGTGCGGCACGCCCTCGCCACGACCCCGCCGGGCAAGTCGCTGCACCTCGTGACGCCCTACCTCGGCGTCGGCCACGCGTCGGTCAACGTGCCCACCGAGGTGCTCACGTTCGCGTTCGACAGCCTCGTCGATCGCGTCGCCTCGCTCATCGACGAGGCCACGAAGCACGCCCGCGTGAAGGTCACACCGGCGTGGCGCTTCGTGATCGCGGGGCGCCAGTGGGGCGTCGGCGCCCTCGCCGAGCGCCTCTCGCAGCAGCTCGGCGCGCGGTGCATCGTGCGCGACGCGAGCACCACCGCCCGCGAGACGGCCCTCGAGGCCGCCCACGCGCGCCAGGAGT
>CANMAT010000365.1 GCA_947494865.1 Deltaproteobacteria bacterium | reverse complement strand
GCCTCTGCGAGCAGTCGGTTCATCACCCCTCCGATCGGCCCCGTCTCGTCGGGGCCCTCCACCGTTGCACCCGTCGCCGCGCGCTACATCGCCGTGATCTCGACGCTCCCCTCGGTGTTGGAGTCGCCGGGGAGCTCAGCGGGGTTCGCGCCCGCGTTCAACGACCCGCCGCCGCCGCCGCGCCCGCCGCCGGGGCTTCGACCCGCGCCGCCGCCGCCGCCGCCCGCATCGCTCGCAGCCTCGTCGTGAGGTGCCGTCACCTCGGCGTCGGTCACGTCGTCGGCCGCGGGCGTCACCTCAGGCACGCACGCTCCCAGCCCGCACACGACGCAGCCCAGCGCCGCAAGGACACCCGTCCTACCCACCATGAATCGCATCGTCGCCCCCCAACAGGGCCGCGTCACGCGCGCGGCAACGCAGCCCCGCCGCCCCCTGTTGCAGCGCCCCGCGCGAAGATTCACCCCGCGCTGCGCTTGTAGCTCTCGGTCACGCGGCGAGCCACGTCGGCCCACGCGACCTTCTTCGCGTCGACGCGCATCGCCACCCACCCCTTCGCGCCGATGTACGGCGGTCGGTAGAAGCGCTTCGGCGACGCGGCGATCAGCGCCTCGGCCTCGTCGCTGCGCACGCACACGGCCACGATGCCGTCGCGGTGCTGGTTGTCGAGCAGGTAGGCGTAGGGGCGCTTCGCCACGCGAAACGTCACCTGCGCCGTCGTGCGCTCGATCACGGTGGCGGGCAGCGCCTCGCAGATGGCGGTGAGCCGCTCGAGCGCGGCGCGCACCACTTCGGGGTCCGTGGTGGGATACACCGCGGGCTCCGGGGGCGCGTCGGGCACCGCGTTCAAGAGGCTCTTCGGGGCCACCGAGCGCCACGCCTCTTCGACGAGAATCGCGAGCGCTTCGAAGTCCGTCGAGGGGTGGTCGAGGCGCACGCCGATCCAGCCTTTTACGCCAACGTACGGGGGCACGAAGTACACGTCGGGGTTCGACGCCGTGAGCCGCCGCTGCGCGTCGAGCGTGGCCTTGCACCACGCCGCCGTGCGCCCCTCGCCGTGGTGGTTGCCCGCGAAGTTTACGAACCCCTTGCCTCGAACGTGAAAGAAGGGCGCGCCGTGCGAGAGCTTCTCCTCCGTGCCGGCGAAGTCGAAGCAGATGGCGCGGAGCCGCGCGAGGAGGGCGTCGGGGTGCGTATCGGTCGCGTGCGTCACGCGTGTGAGTCTATCGCGGCCGTCGCGCCGTGTAGCTACACCCGCGCGGTGTCTTCGAGCTCGAGGCCGCGCGTCTCGGGCAGCTTCGCGAGGATCACCGCCATCGCCACGAGGGGACCGATGGCCGTGAGGCTCACCGCGACGCTCCACGGCGTGCGCTCGGCGAGGGCGGCGACCAGAAAGGGCGCGGCCACGTACGAGGTGCGACCGAGCACGTTGTTGGCGAGGGCGAACGCGTCGGCGCGCATCGCGGTCGGAAACAGCTCCGACGTGAAGGCGTTGAGCACCGGGAGCACCGCGCTCGTGCCAAAGATGGTGAGCACCAGCGCGCCCGTGAGGGGCCACCGACCGTGGAGGTTGTACGAGAGCACCACGCCCAGCGAGGTGATCGAGAAGATGATCGCCGCGCCCATGCGCCGACCGATCACGTCGATGAGTTTGCCCGAGGCGAACACCAGCGGCATCGACGCGACCGCCGCGAGCGCCACCGCGCCGCCGACGCCCTTGTCGGTGAAGCCCCGCTCGGCCATGGCGAACTCCTTCCAGTACGTGATGGCGGTCTGCGTGCAGGCGTAGGTGAAGAACCAGCACGAGGCCACGAGCAGCACGCGCGACCGCCACGGGCCGTCGAGCAGCGCCGTGAGCGACGCGCGCTCGGCGGGGGCGGCGGTTTCGAAGCGCTTCGTCTCGCGGATGTTTCTCCGCGCGAAGGCCATGAGCACCAGCGGAACGGCCCCCACCAGGTACACCGAACGCCACCCGATCGACGTACGCAGGAGCAGCGGCACGACGCCCGCGCACACCACGCTCCCGAGGGCCGCGAAGCCCTGAATGACCCCGATCACCACGCCCCTGCGCTCGGCGGGAAACTCCTCGGCGGCGTACACCATCGCGATGGCCCACTCGCCGAGCAGAAACACGCGCGCGAGCATCTGCAGCACCGAGAACGAGTACACCTCGGGCGCGAAGGCCGTCGCGAGCGAGCACAGGGTGTACCCCGTGATGGTGACCGCGAGCACCTTGCGCCGCCCCCACACGTCGGCCTGACGCACCAGCAGCGCGGCGAGCATGGTGCCCACGTTGATGGCGCCGACCATCGCGCCGCCCTGCCACTTCGAGAGCCCGAACTCCTGCCGCAGCCCCGGCAAGAGCTGTGAGAGCGCGATGAAGTCGTAGCCCTCGAAGAAGGTCGCCACGCTCAGAAACACCACGAGACGCTTTTGATACGGGCTGAGCTCCATCGCGCGCGACGCTATCACGGCGCCCCGCGCGCGCGATCAGCCCTCGTCGAGCACCCGCAAGCGACCGCCGCCCAGCGAGGCCTTGGCCGCCCGCGGATGCTCGCGCGCGTCTTCGGGCTTCGGGGCGAGCGCGCGGTCGAGGAGCTGCGTGGGCCGCACGTTGCCGAGGGCCGCGAAGACCGAGCTCTTCACCCCGGGGTGCTCGGCCTCGAGCCTCCCGAGGAGGGCCTTCACCTGCTTGCGCTGCGCGGTCTCTTGAGAGCCGCAGAGGTTGCACGGCAAAATGGGATAGGCGCGCACGCGGGCGAAGGCCGCGAGGGTCTCTTCGGCGCAGTAGATCATCGGGCGAATGACCACGTGGGCGCCGTCATCGGACACGAGGCGCGCGGGCATCGCCGCCACCTTGCCCGAGAAGAAGAGGTTGAGCATGAGGGTCTCGATCGCGTCGTCGCGGTGGTGCCCGAGCGCGATCTTGGTGCAGCCCAGCTTCGTGGCGGTGCTGTACAGAATGCCCCTTCGGAGCCGCGAGCAGAGCGAGCAGTAGGTGCCCCCCTCGGGCACGCGCTCCACCACGATGGAGTACGTGTCCTCCCGCACGATGTGGTGCTCGTAGCCCTCGTCGGCGAGCCACTTCGCGAGGCCCGCGCCGTCGTACCCCGGCTGCCCCTGATCGAGGTGCACGGCCACGAGGGAGAAGCGCACCGGGGCCTTGCGCTGCGCGGCGCGCAGGGCCTCGAGCATCGCGTAGCTGTCCTTGCCGCCGGACACGCACACCATGATGCGATCGCCCGCTTCGATGAGTTCGAAGTCGCCGATGGCGCGGCCCACGTCACGCCCGATGCGACGGCGCAGCTCGTCTTCTTCGGTGATCACGGCTCAGGTGCTCTTGAGGCTCGCGGCGCGGCCGCCGGCGCCGCCCAACGCGAGCGAGCGCTTGCGCGCCCGGGCTCGCTTCACGCGCGACACGATGAACAGCACCACGGAGCCGAAGCTGAGCACCGCGGCGGCGAAGAGGGCGGGCACCACCACCTCGCGGTGACGCCCGAGCCCCAGGCGGTCGATGGCGACGAAGCGCCCGACGCGCGCGCGCACCCAGTTGCGAAACCCGGTGCCCTCCACCGACTCGCGCGCGTTGGCGCGCACCTCGCGGGGGTTGTTGTCGCCGCTGCCCATGGCCCTGCGCTGCTGCGCCGCGGCGATCACCGCGGCGGGCGTCTCGGTCACGCGCTGCGTGGCGGCGGCGGGCGCCACAGGGGCCGGCGCCACGACGCCGATGTGGTTCACCACCTCGCGCTCCCAGCCGCGCGACGGGCGGTTTACGACGCCCCCCTCGGACGCGACGAACATGGTGGTCGAGCCGCCGCCGTCGAGGTTGATGGCGCGAAACGCGCCGAGCTCGATCATGATCTGCGCGATCTCTTCGAGGGTGCCGCCGTGGCTGGTGGCGCGGCGACCGTCGACGGTGACGAGGATCACCTTGCGCCCGCTCTCGCTCACGCCCACCGCGGTGCGCGGCTCGCGCGTCCACGTGCGGGGAAAGGTGTAGAGCTCTTCGCTCATGCGCCCGCGGTCGACCACCATGGGGCGCCCCGAGACGGCCTCGGTGATCATGCGGCGCGAGCCCTCGACCACGTCGGCGGGGCGCGACACCCACGCGCGACCGTTGGAGCTCACCGCGAAGAACCCGAGCTCCTCGTCGTCGGCGCCCCAGATCTGTCCGTTGCCCGCCGTGAGGCCCTGCGCGCCCTGCCCGAAGAGGCCCCAGAACCCGCCGTTGACGGCCGCGGCGAGGCCCGCGTCGCGGGCGTACCCGCTGGTGCTCTTCCACCGCTCGCGGAGGGGCGTACACCGGATGCGCACGCCCGGCGCGTCGAGGTCGATCACGAGCGCGTGAAACTCCGCGGGGGCCGGCGTGGTGCGGTGCAGGTGGCGAATGCCCGGGTTGGGCTCCGTCCACACGTCGACGGCCGCCGCGGGCCTCGCGAGCACGAGCACGCACGCCGCGAGGAGCAGCGCGCACCATCGCACGGCGTCGCGCGCGAACCGGGGCGTCGAGTGGGTCATCGGGTGATTCTGCTGCGGGTTCATCTCACGGTTCTGGGAGCTGTGATAGAGGGCGTTTCTGACGAACCCGACGATGCGTCGCTCGCTTGCCATACTGCCCTCCGTGCGTCAACCAGGCGACCCGTCCCAACGCGGCGCGGCGCGCTTGCTCGTCGCAGCCGCGCTCTTCGGTGCATGCCGCGATCCACGGCCCGCGGCGCCCGACGCGCAGCGCGGCCCACCCGCGCAACACACACGCACCGCAGCGCAGGCTCCGCCCGCGCGCGACGCCGGCGCGCCACACGCGGCGCCGACGCCGTCTCCCGTCGCCCACGCCCCTGCGGACGCGGGGACACGCGCGCCCTCCCGCGGCTTCCTCGGCCTCGACGACGACGCGCTCCTCGCGCGCATCTGCGACGCCCCCATCGAGCGCATGGAGCGCAACCGCGGCGGCTCCACCATCTCGTTTCGCCTGCGCCTCGAGGGCGCTCAAAAAGCCCTCTTCAAGCCGCAGCAGCGGGCCAGCGTGGCCAACTTTCGCGCCGAGCTCGCGGCATACCGCATGAGCCGACTCCTGGGGTTGCACCGCGTCCCGCCCGCGTGCGGTCGCCTGGTCTCGCGGCAGCTCTTGCAGCACACCGCCGACGCGTCGGGCGACGCGCCCTTCTCGCAGCGCGTGCTCACCGAGCTCCTGGGCCGCGAAGACCGCG
>CANMAT010000364.1 GCA_947494865.1 Deltaproteobacteria bacterium | reverse complement strand
CGAGCGGAGCCAGCATGCGCTCCCGCCGCACGCGCCGGGGGTCTTCCTGGGTACCACGGAGTCGCTGCTCGGGGCGACGCTCGACGCGCCGACGCCGGCGCGCGCCGAAGGGGTCGCGCTGCTCGTGGAAGACCCGTTTCCGGCCCGGCGGCCGCGGGTGCTCGTCGTGACGGGGTTTCACCGCGGGCGCTTTCCGTCGCCGGTGGGGCGACCGCTGGTGCTCGGTCCGCTGGAGCGCGACCACCTCGCGGCGCAGGGCGGCGACCTCGCGGCGCTGCCCACGGAGGCCGAGCTCGGCGCCCTCGCGCAGCGAGAGACCGCGCGGGCCCTCGCGCTGGCCACCGAGAGGCTCGTGCTCTGCGCGCCCCGGCGCACCGCGGCGGGCGACGAGGTCGAGGTGTCGCTCGCGTGGCGCGACCTGCTCGCGCGCCTCCCCGAGGGGGCCCGCGAAGACCGGGAGCGCAAGGGGATTCCCTCGGTGCGCGCGTGGCTTCGGAGCGAGTTCGGCGACGCCCCGCGCACGCAGAGGGCGCGCGCACTCGACGCGATCGCGGCGCTGGGCGCGGGGCGCACCGACGACGCCGTCGCGCTGGCGACACCCCTCGCGGCAGAGAGCCGCGTGATGCGCGACCTGTTCGCCGCGCGCTTCAGGCCCGAGATGCGCTTCGACGTGGGCGACCTCGTGCGCGAGCAGCTCACCACGGCGGTGTTTACCCCGCGCTCGCTCGAGACGATGCTCAAGTGCCGCTACTCGTTTCTCACGGGCGCGCTCCTGGGCCTCAAGCCGCTGCACCTGGCGCGGTCTCCGTCGATCACGGCGGCCGATCGGGCCAGGGTGACGCGGGCCGCGCTGCGGTCGCTCGACGCCGTGGCGGCCTCGGGCCGCGCGCCCACGGACGACGACGCCGCGAACGCGCTGCAGGCAGCCATCGAGGCAGAGATTCCCTGGGCCGAGCGGGGCGACGCGCGCCTCTCGCTCGACGACCTCCGGCGCACCGTGTCGGCGTTCTTGCGGAGGTATCTCGAGCTCCGTGC
Organism: Deltaproteobacteria bacterium; assembly: GCA_947494865.1. Classification (GTDB taxonomy): domain Bacteria; phylum Myxococcota_A; class Polyangia; order Polyangiales; genus CAISKJ01. The sequence continues at coordinate 4,171 of CANMAT010000364.1, read as the reverse complement.
CGCGTGGAAGCTCGATTTCGCCAACGACGCGCCCGCGAAGCCCGACGCGAAATCGGTGAAGCTCGCGCTGCCCTCGGCGCGCGTGCCGAGCGTCAACCTCATGCCCGTGAACCCGCGCGTCGAGACCTTCTACGCGAGCGCGGAGGGCGAGGCCGCGAGCTCGGTGGTGATGGACCTCAAGCTCGGCTCCACGGCCCCCATGACGGCCCTGCGCGACGCGGGCTTCGACCTCGACGCGGCGCTCGTGCCGAGGATCCTCGCGGCGCAGCGGGAGGGCGGCGACGTGACGGCCTTCGTGCGCCTCTCGCTCGCGAAGCCCGACGGCGAGGTGCTCGCGCGGGCCACGACGCAGAGCGGGGCGAACGGCCCCTACGAGACGTCGGCCACCACGACGCTCGTCACCATCGACCGCATGCGGCCGCTCGACCAGTTCGGCGAGTCGGCCCTACGTCGCGTAGGCGAGACGCTCGAGGCCCTCATGGACGACGACGCCGACTACGCCCCCCACGACGAGGCCCGCAAGCTGGAGCTCGAGGCCGTAGGCGCCAGGACCTGCGAGTACTGCGCGATGCGCCTCGGGTGCCGCTTCAAGATGGCCGGCGGTGCCGCGTGAGCGCCCGCGTGAACCCGCCGCACCTGGTGTCTGCCGGCGCGGGCAGCGGCAAGACCTATCGCATCGTGCAGTCGATCGTAGAGCGGGTGCGCGCGGGCGCCTCGATCGATCGCATCGCGGCGGTGACCTTCACCGAGGCCGCGGCGGCGGAACTGCAAGACCGCGTGCGCGCGGGGCTCCTCGCCGAGGGCCTCACCGAGCAGGCGGCGCGCGTCGACGTGGCCGTGATCTGCACCATTCACCGCTTCGCGCTCACGCTATTGCAGCGGTATCCGCTCGCGGCGGGCCTGCCGCCGGAGCCCGTGGTGCTCGACGAGGAGCAGGCCGCCACGCTGCGCCGCGGCCTCATCGCCGACGAGCTCTACCACGAGGACGCGCCCGCGATGCGCGCGCTCCTCGACCGCTTTCTCGGCGCCGGCGTAGGCCTCGCGGCGCGCGGGTGGAACGATGGCGACACGCCCATCGGGCGCCTCCAACAGATCGTGCGCGAGCTGCTCGAGAAGGGCCGCTCCATCGCGATGGACGCGGGCGCCCTCTCGCGCGAGGGCGAGCGCGCCGCCGAGCGACTGCTCGCCGCGATGACGGCGCCGGGCGACGAGCGCCTCCTCGACGAGGGGCTGCGCGAGGGCCTCACGACCGCGTACGCGTACCTCGACAAGCACCCCGAGCCCAAGCTCAAGGGCGACGCGGGCTTCTACGAGGCGCTGCGGGCGCTGCGCGCCGAGAAGCTCCTCTCGCCCTTCGACACGGCGCTGCGCGTGGCGGGCTGCAAGGTCACCAAGACGCTCGACAAAGAGGTGGGTGGGCTTCTCGTCGCAGCGCGCGCGTCGGCGGCGGAGCACCCCGAGCTGCGCCGACGGCTCGACGAGGGCGTGCGCGGCGTGTTCGCGCTCGCGGCGCGCGTGCTCGACCGATACCGCGAAGAGAAGGAGCGCATGGGCGCCGTCGACTTCGAGGATATGCAGCTCCTCGCGCTCGCGCTCATCACCGGCGGGTCGCAGGGGCGCGAGGCCTACGCCGAGCTCATCGCGCGTTCGATGCCCTTCGTGGTCGTCGACGAGTTTCGAGACACCTCGCCGCTGCAGTTTCGGCTCGTCGAAGCGCTGCGCGAGGCCGGCGCCGAGGTGCGCTACGTGGGCGACCTCAAGCAGGGCATCTACGGCTTTCGCACCGCCGACTCGACGCTCTTCGCGGCGCTCCTCGCGCGCTCGCGGGGCGAGGGCACGCCGGTCGAGTCGCTCGACCGGTCGCGCCGCTCGCGGCCCGAGCTCGTCGAGTTTGCCAACACGCTCTTCGGCGCGCTCATGGAGCCCAACGGGTTGCGCTTCGAGGGGCTCACCGCCGACAACGTGTACTCGCGGGGGCTGTGCCCCAAGCAGTCGGCGTCGCTCGACGTGGTGATCCACGCCAACAAGGCCGCCGCCAAGGTCGACGCGGGCGCCTCGCGCATCGTCGAGCTCATCGCGACGGCGACGCCGGTGTTCGACCGCGCGCAGCAGGGCCCGCGGCCCGCGCGCTACGGCGACGTGGCGGTGCTCGCGTACACGCACGAGGGGCTCGCGCGCTGGGCAGAGGCGCTGCGCGCGCGAGGCGTGTCGTCGGTGATCGCCGCGCGGGGGCTCTTCGAAACGCTCGAGGTGCAGATCGCCCGCGCGTGGCTGCGCATGCTGGCCTCTCCACGCGACCGAAGCGCGGCGGCGGCCGTGCTGCTCTCCGAGCTCTACGGCGTGTCGCAGCGCACGATGGTGCGGCTCACCCTCACGCGCGTGAGCGGCTCTCCGCGGCGCGCGCTCGAGCTGCACGCGAGCGAGCCCGCGACCCTTCCGCTGAGCGCCTTCGAGGCGCGCGCCCTCGCCCGGTGCCGCGACGACCTGGCCGCGGGGCGCGAGGCGCTGCGGCAGCTCCCGCTGCCCGAGGCCGTCGAGCGCGTGTTCGAACGCGTGGGCCTCGCCGACCGCCTCGCGATGCGCCTCGACGAGGCCGGCGCGGCGCAGGTGCGGGCCAACCTCTCGGCCCTTTGCGTCATCGCGCAGGGACTGGCCTCGCGCGGCGACGTGGGCCTCGCGCTCGCGGGCGCCACGGGCGTCACGCTCGAGAACTACCTCCTCGCGCTCGAGCGCGCGGAGCGCGACGACCCGTGGCAGCCGCTCGCCGCCGACGACGCGCCCGACAGCGTAAAGCTCGTCACGCTGCACGCCGCGAAGGGCATGGAGTACCCGATCGTTGTGCTCGACGCGCTCGATCGAAAGCTCGATGTGCGGCTGCCCCGCGTCGAGGTGCGACGGCCCGAGGATTCTTCGGTGATGCTGGGCCCCGACGGGCTCACCGCGAGCGGCGTACATTTTGTGCCAGACGTCGGCGTCGAGCGCTGGAAAGATGAGTTTCGCGGCCTCTTCGACGGCGAGACGCGGCTGCGTCAGGAGTGGCTGCGGCTCTTGTACGTGGCGGTCACGCGGGCCCGCGATCACCTGGTGCTCCTGTGGCCCGAGGAGGCCAAGGGCGGCACTACGGTGTACCTGCGGTCGCTGATCACCGCGCACGTGAGGCCCCCATCGCCCGCGACGCCGCCGGGGGCCGAGAGCGAGTGGCTCGGGCAGCGCGCGCGGGTGACCGTCGCGACGCCGCCGACCGACGACGAAGAGGCCGACGACGACGCGACACCCGCGCGCGACCTGTCGGCGTGGCGCGCGCTCGCCGAGGGTGACGACGCGCCGGCGGCCGCCGCGACGCTCGCTTCGTCGACGCCCCGACTCGCACGGGTGTCACCGTCGGAGCTGTGTCAGGTGGCCGACTGCCACGAGGTTCCGCGCCTCGCGCGCTTCGCGCGGGGCGAGCGCCACGAGCTCGCGCGAACGAGCGGTGTCGTCATCGAGACGGCTCCCCTCCCCGACGCCCGCGCGGCGCGCCTCGCGGTGGGCGACGCGCTGCCACCCTCGCGCGTCGGCACGCTCGTTCATGCGGCCGTGGAGCGCGCGAAGCTCCTCGCGAGCCCGGCGCCCGGCGAAGACCTCGCGCTCGCGCGGCGCGTGCTCGACGTGTGCGGCGAGGTCGAGCATCGCGACGCGATGGCCGCGCTCATCGTCGACACGCTCGCGAGCCTGCGCGCGGTGGCCGTGACGCTCGGCGCCGTCGAGGAGCCGATGCGCGAGGTGCCCTTCGCGATGGACCTCGGGGGCACCACGCTGCGCGGCGTGGTCGACCTCGTGGTGCGCGCGCCCGACGGCCTGCATGTAGTCGACCTCAAGACGCATCCGTTGAAGCGCGACGACCTCGCGCGCTGGGCGGCCTACTACCGCCCGCAGCTCGACGCCTACGCCCTCGCCGTCGAGCGGCTCACGGGCGAGCGCGTGCTGGGACGACACCTCGCGGTGCCCGCGGCGGGCGCGCTCGTGACGCTGCCGGGGGTGTTCCACGCGGGGCACGTCGCGGCGACGCTCGAGCGCCTCGCGGCCGAGCTCGCGCGGGGCATGCGCGGGCCCTCGCAAGACTGCGCGCACTGCGGCTGGAAGGACCTCTGCCGCGTCGGGAAGCTCACGCTCCGCAACGCGTCGGCGGAGG
>CANMAT010000363.1 GCA_947494865.1 Deltaproteobacteria bacterium | reverse complement strand
GGGCGGGCGCGCGTCGATCGAGGGGCCGGCGTCGGCGGCGGAGATCGCGTCGGGGCGCGCGACCACCGCGTCGAGGGGGGTGATCGTGGGGGCGTCGTAGGCGGCCGTAGGCGGCGGCTGCGAGCAGGCTGCGAGGAGGGCGACCCATGACGAGCGAAGCGCTGCGCGACCGAAGGATTTCACCGGCGCACACTACGATGCGCGCCGCGCGCATGGGAAGCGAGCACGTGGGACGCTGGCGGCGCGGAAGCGCTTCGGCGCGTGTACGATCCGCGCGAATGTCGCGCTGCACACCCTGGCAACTCATCGCGCTGCTGGCCGCCCTCGTCGTCGCGTGGTCGCCGGTGGCCCGCGCCGACCCGCAGCCCGAGGCGAGGGAGGGGCACATCGAGGGTGCGAACGACGCGGGCCCCGTGCTGCCGCCCCATCGCGAGCGCGAGGTGCTGGCGCTGCTGCGCCCGTACGCGCCGGGGGCGCACCTCGTGGGCGCGTGGTCCATCGGGGACGTGTCGATTCAGCGCACGGAGATCGACGTCGAGCTGCGCGCGGCCGAGCGGCGGGCCCACCTCCACCTCGTGCACCCGTGGACCGCGCCCGACGCCAGCGCGACCAGCGCGCACTTCGCGCTCGTGTTCGAGCCCGCGGGCGTCCCCGCGGAGGTGCGCGCCGCGCTCGCGGCGGCGATTCGCGCCAACGATCGCGCCTCGCTCTGGTCGATGCCCGCGGGCACGCCGGCCGCGCTCACCACGAGCGTTCGCGCCGCGCAGAGGCTCCTCGACGGCGTGGTGATCGCGCTGCTCGCGCTGGCCTTCCTCGTGGCGGCCGTGGCGCGTCACCTGCGCGGCGCGCCGCGCTGGGTGGGCGGCGCGGTCGTGGGCGTCACGCTCGCGGGGCTCGCGCTGCGCCTCGCCATCGCGCGAGAGGCGCCGATGAACGCGTGGCCGTACACCCGCGTGGTGCCCCTCGCGGACGCCATCTACGAGGGCCCCGTGCTCGCGTGGCTCTCGACGCGCCGGGGCTACGCGCCCTCGCTCGTCGACGTGATCTTCTCCGTCGATCTGGGCCTTGCAGCGCCCACGCCCGCCGCGCTCTTCGCCCACGCGCGCGCGGTGCTCCGCGACTGGCGCGCCGCGCTGGCCGCCGCCGCGATGCTCGCCACCCTTCCGATGCACCTGCGCTTCTCGCGCAGCGACGTCGAGTTTCTCCAGTCGCTCATCGCGTCGTCGCTCACCTTCGTGGCGCTCTACGGCTCGCTCACCGACGCCTCGCGCGCGTGGCGCGCCACGTGCCAGTTCGCCCTGCCGCTGCTGTGCTTCGGCACCTACCTCACGCGGCCCGAGAACGTGGTGTTCTTTCCGCTCGACGTGGCGGCGCTCGCTGTCGCCGCGTGGGGCGCCGACGTGCCGCGTCGTCGCGTCGCGTGGGTGGCCGCGCTCGTGGCCGCGCCCGCGGCGCTGGCCGTCACCCAGCACCTGCTCCTTCGATATCGCGAGAACGTGGTCGACGGCCTGCAGGCGCGCACCCTCGTGTCGGCGGGCGCCACGCTCGTGAGCGGTCGCTTCAACACGCTCATCAACCCCGCCGTCACGCCGCCGTGGATGGCGCCCCTCGCGGCGCTCGGCTTCGTCGCCTTGTGGCGCGGCGGTGAGCGACGGCGCGCCGTGTTTCTCTGCGCGTGGCTGGCGCTGTTCTTCGTGGTTCACTCGTACGTCCGACCGCACGAGGTCGCGATGCAGGCGCGCTACCACCTGCACCTCGTGACGCCCTTCGTCCTGCTCGCGGCGGCGGCGACGCCGTGGCTGCTGGCGCGGTCGCGCGCGGCCTCCGTCGCGCTCGCCCTCGCGACGCTCGCGGCGCCGTGGCTCTACCGCGGCTTCGTGCGCGATGTGGGCTTCTACGAAATGCGCGAATTTGCCTTTCTGCGAGGTGTTTCAGCGCGGGTTCCGCGCGGGTGCACGGTGCTCGAGTTTCGCGGCGTACCGGACCCGTCGCACCCCGAGCACCACTTCGACTCGCGGTGGTTGCGCTTCGCCTCGCGCCTCTCGCGCGGCACCATCGGGAGCGTGTGGCGCGTGGTCACCGCCGACGCCTCCCCGCGCGACGGGGGCACCACCGAGGTGCTCTCCGACGAGGCGCGCGCGGTGCTCGCGCGGCCGCCGACGTGCACGATGGTGTACGTGGGGCTCAGCTGTGTGGCCCAACGACCCGAGGGGACGCGCGAGGCCCCGGTGTGCGAGGCGCTGCGCACGTCGGGGCGCATGGAGCTCGTCGCGCGCGAGACCATCACCGGCCGCGTGTACGACTCGATGACCGTGGGGCACCCCACCGACGCCCGCTCTCGCGTGTGGGGCACGCTGCGCCTGCTGCCTCCGGGGCGGCCCGTGGAGCTCGCGCTCTACCGCTACCTCGGGCCCGACGCGCGGCGCTGAGCGGCGCGAAGGTGCGCGTTGCGTCGCGGTGCGGCGTGCGTGCATCCTCGCGCCACGATGCGTCGTTCGCTGCTCGCTCTGCTCCTCGCGCTCGTGGTCGTCGCGTGTGAAGGGGTGCCGCCCGCGCGTGCACCCGACGCGGCGCCAACCGATGGCGCCGTCGAAGCGTCGCGCGATGCCGACGCGCCCGTCGATGTTGCCGCGGACGCGCCCGTCGACGTCGCCGCGGACGCGCCCGTCGACGCCGCTGCGGACGCGCCCGTCGACGCCGCCGCGGACGCGCCCGTCGACGCCGCGCCCGCGCCCTCGGCCGCAGCCGCGCGATGGCGCGCGCGCGTCGAGCCGCTCATCGCCGAGCGCTGCGGGGGCTGTCACCTCGGAACGCGCTTCAACCTCGCGACCCTCACGCGCAGCGGCGCTTCGTTTACCGCGGAAGACTCGGCGCGCAACCGCGAGACCTTCGTCGATCAGATCTCGCTCGACAACCCCGAGCGGAGCCGCCTGCTCGACAAGATCCTGCCCATGAGCGACCCGGCCTCGATGCCCCACGGGGCCGACGCGCGCGTCGCCGACCGCGCCGATCCCCTCGTGATCGAGATCACCGCGTGGATCGACGCCGAGCGCGCCGAGCGATGCCCCGCGTGCGGGCAGCGCGCGCCCGCCGCGTGGATCGCCTACGTCGAGCAGCCCACCATCTTCTCGATGATCGAGCGCGCGCCCATTCGCAGCGACCGCGGCGAGCGGCGCGGCGCGCGCATCATGCTCCGCGCGGTCGACCCCGCGACGCTCGCCCCGCGCGGTGAACCCGTAGATTTTCTCGGCGGGTTCTGCCCCGCGGGCGACGACTGCGACTGGGGCAAGCTCGCCGTGTCGTACGACGGGTCGCGGCTCGCGTTCGAGTGCCGCGTCCCCGTCGCGGGCGAGCGCTGGATCGACCGGGCGTGGAACATCTGCGTGGCCGAGGTGGGCCCCGACGGGCGCGCCCGCGACGCGCGCTTTCTGCTCCCGCTCGCGCAGCGCAAGCGAGGCTTCACGCACGCGCGCATCGACCCCTTCGGCGTGCGCCCCGACGCGGGCGCGCCCAGCGTGTACGACGACCACTTCATGGTGCGCACGCGCAACGACTACGAGCCCGCGTTCTCGCCCGATGGGACGCGCGTGTACTTCACGAGCGAGGCGCCCGACCCGCGCAGCGGCGCCGACCAGGTGCAGACCTACCACGGCACCTTTCACCTCGCGCACCTCGTGAGCGCGCGCCTCGACGGCACCGACGTGCGCACCGTCTATCGCAACGAGGGCGGCGGCGTCGACGCGCCCACCTTTCTGCGCGACGGGAGCCTCGTGTTTCACACCTGGAACCTCGAGCGCATGGACCGTCACATGTACGTGCGCGCGACCCCCGACGGCATGATGGAGCTGCCCGTCTTTCTCGGTCGCATGCAGGGCCCCGACATGTGGGGCCAGGCCGTGGAGCTTGCCGACGGCACCTTTCTCGGCATGACAGGCCGCCGCCGCGCCACCACGTCGCTCTACAGCCCCTTCATCTCTGAGCACACCGCCGGCATCGCGACCACCGCGGCCTTCACCGACGGTCGGTTTCACGGCTTCCGCTTCATGTTTCCGACGCTTCAGAGCGAGCTCGACGAGTTTGAGTTCTGCCGCGCCACGACGCCCGCCGAGGCCGCGACGGCGCGCGCGTGCTCGCTCTCGCGACGCATTCAAGACCCGAGCTGGTCGCCCGACGGCGGGGCCCTCGTGGCCTTCAACCCCGAGCGCACCTACGAGCCCACGGGAGAGCCCTTCTTTCTCACCTTCGGTCGTGGCCCTACGGTGGCCGATCGGCAAGCGAGCGTGGCGCCGTACCTCCCGATGCGTCAGGGCGTCGCCGCGCTCGACCGCGACGGCGCGTTGCGCACGCTCATCGAGCCCGCGGCGGGGCGCATGCTGCGCTGGCCCGTGTGGGTGGGCCGGCGTAACGCCCCGCGCGAGATGCGCACGGCGACCGACGAGTCGCAGCGCTGGGCCGAGCTCCACCTCGCCGACGCGCGCGTGTGGATGTCGTTCGAAGAGAACACCAACGGCAGCGGCAGCAAGATTCAGAACTACACGCGCCTCACCGAAATGACCTCGCTGCGCGTGCTGCGGAAGGTCTCGTCGCCCAACGCGTGCATCCTCGACACGCCCTACCTGCGCATGTCGATGGGCCTGGCCGACGGCTTTCACCCGAGCGCCCTCGGGATGATCGACGCCACGGGCTACGAGCAGCTCGCGCTCCCCGAGGCGCAGGGGGGCACCGCGAGCGGCGACGCGCCGCTGCGGGCCGACGGCTCCGTTGCGGTGCGCGTGCCCGCGGGCGACCTCCTGCTCTTTCAAGGCATCGACGCGCGCGGCCGCGTGGTGGGTCAGCACCGGCGCGTGTTCGCGATGCCGCCGGGGTGGCGCGTCGACACGTCCGTGCGTCGCGCGCAGTACCAGACCCAGTGCGCGCGGTGCCACGGCGCCATCGCCGCGAGCGAGTCCTTCGCGGCGTCGCAAGACCTCGAGCGCCTCCCCGCGGGGATGGATTTCGACACCCAGGCAGCGCGCCTCCCCGCGGTGGATTTTACGGCGCCCGAGGTGGTCGCGCGCGAGCTCACCTTCTCGCGCGCCGTGCGCCCTCTGCTCGACGCCCACTGCGTGCGATGCCACGCCGGGGAGAGCCCCGCCGGGGGGCTCAGCCTGCAGGCCGACGCCTCGCCGACGGGCAACGTGCCGAGCGCTGCGTGGCTCGCCGACGGGGCCGC
>CANMAT010000362.1 GCA_947494865.1 Deltaproteobacteria bacterium | reverse complement strand
GGGGAGGCGGGGTGGAGCCGCGTGCTGGAGCTCACCACGGCGCAGGGCACGCTCCTCGACGCCCGCTCGCTGCCGCTCTTGTTTCGCAGGCTGGGCCCCATGTGGTGGCACGCGCAGCCCTCCGACGCCGTGGTCGACGCGATGGCCCGGCGCGTGGTGTATCGCGCCGACTCCGACGCGAATTTTCTCCAAGACGTGCTCCGGTGGGACGCGCGGCTCGTCGCCGGCGACGTGCGGGCGCCGGTGCTCGTCGTGGCGGGGGCCAGCGACCTCACGTTTCTGCCGTCCGAGTCGCGCGAGCTCGCGGAGGCCCTGCCGCACGGTAGTTTCCTGTCGATCGACGGCGCCGGGCACCTGCCCTTCGTGGAGCGTGGCGACGCCTTCGCGGTGGCCGTCGAGCGCTTCTTCGCGCCGTAGCTCTGCGACCGATGTGCAGGGCCGATGCGCGTGCGTGTTGACGCGTCGAAAGCGTCCGGGATAGCTTCGCCGCCATTCTCGCGTGGTTCCGCTTTGCGAGCCGTGACCGAGGGAACGAGAGGCGACGAGCGTGGCGAGTCAACCCGTGCGCATGGAGATGTTCGGCGAGACGAACGTCGGCATGAAGCGCACGCACAACGAAGATAACTTCTCCATCATCCCCGACGAGAATCTCGTCATCGTCGCCGACGGGATGGGGGGACACGCCTCCGGCGAAGTCGCTTCGAAGATGGCCGTCGACGCCCTACGGGAGTTCTTCGAGGCCACCGCGAAGGACCCCGACGCGACGTGGCCCTACAAGATGGACAAGGCCCGCAGCTACGAAGAGAACCGTCTTGTCACGGGCGTGAAGCTCGCCAACTTGCGGATCTTCGAGTCGGCCCAGCGCGAGCCGCGCCTCCGGGGCATGGGCACCACGATCGTGGTGGCCGTCGCCGTGCGCGAGGGGCTCATCATCGGTCACGTCGGCGACTCGCGGGTGTACCGCATCCGCGACGGCAAGATCGACCAGATGACCGAAGACCACTCGCTCCTCAACGACTACCTGAAGATGCGCAAGCTCACGGAGGAGGAGATCGCCAACTTCCCCCACAAGAACGTGATCGTGCGGGCCCTCGGGATGAAAGAGGTGGTCAAGGTCGACGCGCGCGTCGAGCAGCCGCACGCGGGGGACATCTTTCTCCTCTGCTCCGACGGCCTCTCGGGCCCCGTCACCGACCCCGACCTTCTTCGCATCGTCGAAGAGAACAAGACGGATCTCAAGACGGCCTGCTCGCGCCTCATCGCCCGCGCCAACGAGAACGGCGGCCCGGACAACATCTCCGCCGTGCTCGTGCGCTGGATCGGCCTCAGCAACTGACCCCACCGCGCGTCGCGCGTCGGTGGCCCGCTGCACCCCCGAGCTCGGCACGACAGCGCCGCGACGTCGCTTGACCTTGCGCGCAACCTGACGTTCCACTCGCTGGCTCTGTCTCACTCTTCTCGGGTTGGGAGAACCGCCGCCATGCTTCGTCAACACGTTGCGCGTTTGCGCGCTTCACGCCTCGCCTTCGCCGTGTGCGCTGCGGTCGTGGCCGCATGCAGCCCCGCCACCGAGGTCGTGACGATCCCCAGCTTCGACGCGTCGCGCGACGCCCGCACCGACGCGCGCGTCGACGGCGCGCTCGACGCCGTGACCGACGCGGGCATCGACCGGCCCGCGTTCGACGTGCAGCCCCTCGATCGCCCCGCGGTCGACGCGGCCCCCGAAGACACGACGCCCGTCGACACAGCGCCCGTCGATACGGGCCCGCCCCGCTGCGGCGGCGGCATCGACACCGACGGTGACGGGCTCTCGAACGCCGAGGAGTGCGCGCTCGGCACCGACCCCTTCGACGCCGACAGCGACGACGACGTGGTGCTCGACGGCCAGGAGCTGGGCTACCCCCGCGGCTGCCTCTCGCCCAGCGCGGCGACGCAGCGCAGGCCGCCGCCGGTGTGCATGGCCGACGCCGACTGTCGCGCCGGCGAGCGCTGCATCGGCCTCGACCCGCGCGCGAGAGACAGCGACGGCGACGGCGTCGACGACGGCCTCGAAGACCGCAACCTCGACGGCGTGATCGACACGGCGCACGGCGAGACCGACCCGCGCCTCGCCGACAGCGACGGCGACGGCCGCGGCGACGGCATGGGCGGCCTCGAGATCTGCCGGCCCACGGGCCTCGCGACGGTGACCCAGCTCGGGCTCCCGGGCGCCGAGGTGCAGGTTGGCTTCGACCCGCGCTGGACGGCCGCGCGCCGCGCGACGGGCACCATGATGCGCTCGGGCGTGATGCTCGAAGACCCCGCGACGAACATCGCCGGGGCGGCGTTCAACCTCCCCACGGTGAGCGACATTCGCGCCGAGCAGACGCGCGTCGAGACCATCGTGATGGCGGGCCTCGGGGCGGGCGCCTCGCCCGTGATCGTGGGTCGCGCGTTCACCACCCACGAGATGAACGAGGCCGTCACCTCGACGTACCGCGTGGCGCGCGCCACCACGGCGAGCGCCCTGCGCGACGCCATCGCGGTGCCCATGCTCGGCGTCGCCGTGGCCCCCGGGCCCGCCGCCGTGGGGAGCGGGGCGGAGTTTCTCGTCGACGTGACCACCGTGCGTCGCACGATGGACCCGCTCGGGCGCAACACCACCGACGTGATGGTGACCGTGGCGCCGCGCGCCGAGTACGAAGACCCGATGCGCGACACGGCCATTCGCTCGGGCGACCTCGTGAACGCGACGAGCATGGCGCCCATCGACCGCGGCCTCGGCGCCAACTGTCAGGTGTTTCGCGCGACGCGCACCGCGATGGCCGACTTTCTCTGGACCGTCGACACCTCGGGCTCGATGGGCCCGTACCAGATTCGCCTCGGTAACACCGCGGTGCAGTTCTTCAACCGCCTGCGCGCCGCCGGCGTCGACTTTCGCGTGGGCGTGTTCAACGCGGGGAGCGCGCAGCCCAACCTCGACGCGCCGGGCTTCCGCTGGATCAACGGCACCGACGCGGGCGGCGCCACGCGCCTGTGCGAAGAGGTCACCTCGTCGAGCCTGGGGCGCTGCCCCACGTCGCCGGCGGAGACCCTCAGCCCCTACGCCATGCCCGGCGACAGCGAGACCCCGACGGGCGCCGCCGTGGTGCTCCACGACATGCTCGCGCGCCGCGGCGCCATGGGCGAGACGAACCCCAACCGTCGCTTCCGCGAGGGCGCGCAGATCGTGACATTTCATGTCACCGACGAGCCGGGCACGAACGACTTCTCGCGCTTCTTCGCCACGCGGTCGGACCCGATGGCGGGCACCGCGTGGGGCGCCGCGTATCCCGCCGCGCTGCCCAACATCGTCGCGTACTTTCGCCGCAACTCGATTCTCACGTTCGGCCTCGTGTCGAACACCGGCGGCGCCGGCGCGCTCGCCGCGGGCACGTCTCCCGTGCCGTGCAGCATGAACCGCCCCGTCGACCTCCCGCGCTGCGTGATCGAGGGCAACCGCGGGGCGTACATTCCCATCGCGACGGCGACCGACGCCGAGGTCTCGTCGGCGATGATGCGCATCGTCGAGGCCGTGGCTGGGGCAGCGTCTCCCTTTGTGCTCGAGCGCACGCCCATCACCAGCACCATCAAGGTGCGCGTGCGGGGCCGCGATGTGCCGCGCTCGCGCAACAGCGGCTTCGACTACGACGGCGCCTCGCGCTCCATCGTGATCTACGGCGACATGTTTCGCCCCAACATGGGCGACGAGGTCGTGGTCTCGTATCGCCTCTGGCAGCCGTGCCCGGCGTCGGGCGCCGTCTGCGCGACCGACTCCGACTGCTGCGCGCCGCAGACGTGCCGCGAGCGCCGCTGCTCGCCGCCCTGCCGCCCCGTCGGCGCGATGTGCGCCGCCGACGCCGACTGCTGCGCCCCCAACGCCTGCATCAGCGGCGTGTGCGCGCCGCGTCCCATGTGCGTGCCCGCGGGCGGCGCGTGCTCGGGCCCCACTTCGACGGCGTGCTGCCCGCCCAACTCGTGCATCAACAACGCGTGCGGCCAGTGCCGCAACGTCGACGAGGCGTGCAGCACCTCGAGCGACTGCTGCACAGGCTCGACCTGCGAGGCCGGGCGCTGCAGCTGCCGCCCCACCTCGGCGCGCTGCACCACGCCGCGCGACTGCTGCTCGCGCTACTGCATCGACGGCCTCTGCGGCCCGGGCTGACCGCGTCGCTCACCCCTCGCTCGGCGTATCTGGCTGCGCGGCTGTGCGAGTGCACGCGCTAGCACCTGCCGCTCGTGCTCGTGTCGCTGATCGCGGCGGTGGGCGTCGCGGTTCCGCTTGGGGTCCTCGCGGCGCGCTCGTGAGCTCCGCGGCGACACGTGTGGCCGTACGCCGCGGTAGGCCGTCGCTGCGGAGCCCCCTGCGCGGCGGTATGCGCGATGCAGAGTCGCTGGGAGGAGCGCCCCATGACACCTCCGAAGCTCGAAGACTCTTCGGTGATCGACCTGGTGCGCGCGGCAGTCGATGACGCGCGGGAGCTCGTGCGCCTCGAGGTGGCCCTCGCGCGCGGCGAGGTCGCCGCCGAGCTCCGTGCGATGGGGCGCGCGGCGTTGGGCTTCGCCCTCGCGCTCGCCGCGGCCGTCGTAGCGCTCACGATGTTCACCGTGGCCGTCGTGATCGCCCTGAGCGCGCCGGCGTGGTCGGTGGCGGTCGCGGGCGCATCCTTCCTCGTGGGGGCCATGATCGCCGCGGCGGCGGGCTACGGCGCGCTCCCCAAGAACCCTCTCGAGCAGACCCGCGCGCGCCTCGAGACCGACCTACGACAGATCAAGGAGAACCTCGCATGAAAGCCGACGCAGCGACCGACGATGCCCGCCAGCGGCTCGAGCAACAGCGCGACCTCGTGGTGCAGCGCCTCCTGCCCGTGATCGACGCGATCGACCGCAAGCGCCACGCGGTGACCGACGCTGTGCAGCACGCGCTCCCCTCGCGCGCTGCGTTCGCGCGCATCCCGCGGCGCGAGCGTGTGGCCCTCCTCGTCGCGGGGGCCGCCGCGGGCGGCGTCGCCTTCCCCGCGCTCGGGTGGGCGCGCCACCGCCTCGCCGAGCGCCGCACGCCCCTGCGACGCATCGCCTCAGGCGTGGTCACGCTCGCGCTCGCGCGCCGTCGCGGATCGGTGCTCGGCGCGGTCGCGCGCTCCGTGGCGGGCTTCGCGGTGTCGGCCGCGGCCGCGCTCGCGCGCGAGCTCCTCTCGCAGGCCCTCG
>CANMAT010000361.1 GCA_947494865.1 Deltaproteobacteria bacterium | reverse complement strand
TGGCGGTCGGCGACGTCGTAGGCGTCGAGGTGCAGGTCGAGGCCGGGGCACACGCTCACCGCGGGCGTGTCGACCTCGAGAAAGCCCTCAGCGCGAAACCACGCGCGCACCGCGTCGAGGGCGCGCATGCGTAGTGCGAGGCGCGCGCCGAGGCCGTCGACGAGCACGCGGCCCGTCTCGCTGTCGGCCGCGAACACCCGCCCCGCAGGGCGCGCGACGCGCTCGACGGTGACCGCACGCATCGCGTCGTCGACGGTGACGCGCGCGAGGTCGCCCGCGCGGAGCGATCCGTCGGGTACGTGGGTGATGCTGTGGCGGAGGGTGCCGTCGTGGAGGAGTGCGCGGTCGCCGTCGAGGGCGACCACGCGGCCGACGAGGGTGCGAAGCGGAGGGCTCAGCGGCTCTTGCCCACGCGGTCGGCGTACTCGCCGGTGCGGGTGTCGATGCGGATGCGGTCGCCCACGGCGATGAAGATCGGAACCTGCACGATGGCGCCGGTGGGCACCTTGGCGGGCTTGAGCACGTTGTTGGCGGTGTCGCCCTTGAAGCCGGGCTCGGTCTCCATGACCTCCATCTCGACGAAGGTGGGGAGCGTCACGCCGATGGCGTTGCCGTTGAAGAGCAGCACCTGGCAGGTGGCGTTGTCGAGGAGGAGGCCCCGCACGTCTTCGACGTTCTTGGCGTCGACGGAGATCTGCTCGTAGGTCGCCTTGTCCATGAACACGAGGTGCTCGCCCTCGGGGTAGAGGTACTCCATCTCGCGCTCTTCGATGTCGGCGCCGTCGAGCTTCTCGCCCGACTTGTACGTGCGCTCGAAGACCGACCCGGAGATCATGTTCTTCATCTTCACGACGGTCGAGGGCGTGCCCTTGCCCGGCTTGCGGAAGTCGACGCTCACCACGATGTAGGGATCGCCGTCGAGGTTGATCTTGTTGCCCTTGCGAACGTCGTTGATGTCGTAAATCTGCGCCATGATGTTCCTTGGAGGGTCGTTGGCCTAACAGAACGTCATCGCCCGGGCAAGCCTGCGTTTCCCGATTCGGCCTTGTGCTTGCGCTCGCTGCGCGTGCGAGATAGGGGGAGTGCCGCTGGAGAGCAGACGAACCCTATGGCGAGCCGCGACCCCGATGACGAGTTCCGCGAGATCAAGCGAGAGATCATCGAGGCGCGCGGGCTGATCATCAAGACGAACAACATCACGGCGGCCCTGTCGGCCGACGTGAAGAGCATCGCGCGCCGCCAGGCCTCCTACGAGCGGCGCATCACGGTGAACTCGGCCACCGCGTACGTGCTCTTCGTGGTGGTGATCTTCGGCGGCATCAAGCTCTGGCTCGACGCCTCCATCCGCGAGAACCGCGCCGAGCTGCGCACCCTGCAGCGCCAGGAGGAGCAGTCGCGCCGCGAGCTCGCCGCCGCCAACCGCGAGAAAGAAGAGCGCACGCAGCTCGATGCGCGCGCGCAGTCTTTCTACGAGCTGCTCCGCGACGGCCGCAAGCAAGAGGCCGTCGAGGCGTGGGAGCAGCTGCGCCGCGAGCGCCTCTCGCCCGCCGAGATGGCGATGTTCCAAGACCAGATCGACCACTTTCGCATCGACCTCTCGATGGCGGCCTACCAGCGCGGCCTCGAGCACGCGCGCATGGCCCGCTTCGCCGAGGCCCATGAGGCCTTCGAAGAGTCGGTGCGCTTGAAAGAAGACGCGGGTCACATCGCCTTCGTGCGCATCGCGCAGGCCGACGCGCTGCGACACCTCGGGCGTCAGCGCGAGGCGCTGGTGATTCTCCAGGGCGTGGCCGACGGCGCCGACCGCGAGGCCGCCGACGACGCCCTCCTCAAGATGACCCAGTGCCTCGTCGATCTGCAGCAGTACGGCGACGCGCGGAACACCCTGCGGCAGCTCCTGCGGCGCTTTCCGTACGGCTCCGTGGCCAACGAGGCGCGCCTCTCGCTCGCGCAGCTCTCGTCGCCCAACTTCGCCCCGCGGCGCTGACCGCTCAGCGCGTGCAGTTGACGCCGGTGGCTCCCTGCGCGCAGCCGCCGGGGCACGTGCCCGTCCACGTGGTGCGGCGGTACATGCAGCGAAACGCGTCGCCGGGGCGCGCGCTGCCGATGGTGCGGCCGCAGTAGAGCCCGTCGCGCTCGTTGAAGCAGGGGTCGATGGTGTCGTCGAGGCACGCGTCGGTGGCGCCCGCGCGGTCGAGGCAGCCGTTGGCGCACTCGGTGACGCCGATGGAGCGAGACCCGCGGCAGCGCAGGAGGCCCGGCGTGGGGAGCCCGAGGAGCGCGGCGCAGTAGAGCCCGTCGTCGCGCGTAGCGCAGGGGTCCGGCGCGGAGGCGTCGGCGCGCGCGGCGTCGGTGCGGGGGACGTCGGGGCTCACCGCGTCGGGGTTGCCCTTGGTGCCGTTGCCGACGTCGTCGTAGAGCTCCGTCCACACGTCGGGGCCGCCGCTGTCGCGCGTGATGGTGAAGGTGCCGCCGTCGTAGGGGGTCGGGTCTTGCCCCACGACGGTGCCATCGCCGCAGGCCGCCAGGAGCCTCGCCGCGAGCGCGCACACGCAGAGGTACGTGGGGCTCCGTCGCACGACTCGAATATCGCACGACACGCGCCGCCGTGGATACCGCCCGCACGGAGCCCCCGCGTATCAGTTGATCTGGTAGCGGAGGGTGTAGTTCATCCCGTTTGTGCGGAGGCGCTCGTCGACGACGACGGCGTTGACGCCGCGGGGCATGGGGGCGCTGATGCGCGAGCCGTAGTAGAGCGAGTCGGCGCCGGTGCCCGTGCCGCGGCAGTTGAACGACGAGCCGCCGTCGTCGTTGCACTGCACCTGCGTGGCGCTGAGGCCGCTGTACACGTACATCGCAGGGTCGTAGGTGGTGGTGCCGCTGAGGCGCACGAAGGAGCCGCCGTCGGCCTGACACAGGCTGAACAGCGACGGCGTGGCCACGCCGCAGGTCATGAACCACCGGACGTCTTCGCCGGAGGGGCCCAGCGTGCAGCTCGGGGTGCGCGCCGAGGCGCCGATGAGCGACGTGGCCGTGGCGGTGAGGGTGCCCGTGATGGCCGCGCTGTAGAAGAAGCTGCCGTAGGTGCTCGCGATGTGCTGCACGTGGAGCGAGAACGTGCCCGTCGACGAGGCGCCGAAGCCCGACACGGCGATGTAGTACGTGCCCGCGGCGAGCACCGCCGAGAAGCGCGACTGCAGCGAGCTGGTGAAGCCGCCGGTGGAGCAGCCCGCGTCGTCGCTGCAGGTGCCCGCGACGTCGGCGCCGGCGCTGTTCACGAGGTAGAGCCGCGTGTCGTAGGACGAGCCCGCGGTGTCGGCGTACACCACCTCGCGCTGCGTGAGCGTGAAGCGGTACCACACGTTGGGCGCGGCGGCGGTGCAGCCCGTGGGGCCGTCGAAGGTGGCGCCGACGGTGCTGCCGCTGACCACGAGCTCGGCGGCCGTGAGGGTGATCGCGGTGGCCGACGCGCGGTCGTCGTTGGTGGGCCTGCAGGCGCCCGCGCGGCAGGTGGTGCCCGCGGCGCAGACGGTGCCGCAGGTGCCGCAGTTGGCGCTCGCGGTCTGGAGGTTGATGCAGGCCGTACCGCAGCACGAGAGGCCCGCGGCGCACGCGCAGGTGCAGCGGCCGGCCGCGCAGGAGTTGCCCGCGGGGCAGGCGGTGCCGCAGGCGCCGCAGTTGCCGTTGTCGCTCTGGAGGCTCACGCAGCGGCCGCCGCAGAGCGTCTGGCCCGCGGGGCACGCGCAGCGGCCGGCGGTGCAGGTCTGCGCGGCGGTGCAGGCGGTGCCGCAGGCGCCGCAGTTGGACTCGTCGGTCGCGGTGGTGACGCAGCGGCCCGCGCAGGGCGTCTGCCCCGCCGGGCAGGCGCACACGGCGGCGCCGCAGGTCTGCCCGGGGCCGCAGACGTTGCCGCAGCGGCCGCAGTTGCCGTTGTCGGTCTGCGTGGCGACGCACACGCCGGCGCAGAGCGTCTGCCCCGCGGGGCAGGTGCACGTCGACGCGGCGCACGACTGTCCGGGGCCGCAGACGTTGCCGCAGCGGCCGCAGTTGCCGCTGTCGGTCTGCGTCGTGACGCACGCGCCGGCGCAGAGCGTCTGCCCTGCGGGGCACGCGCAGGCCCCGCTCGCGCAGCGCTGGCCCATCGCGCAGGTGGTGCCGCACGCGCCGCAGTTGGCGCTGTCGGCGCCGAGGTCGGCGCAGCTCCCGCCGGCGCACGCGGTCTGCCCCGTGGGGCAGGCGGAGGTGCAGCGGCCCGCCGCGCAGGTCTGCCCTGTGGGGCAGGCGGTCGTGCACGACCCGCAGTGGGCGCCGTCGCTCTGGAGGTTGAAGCAGCGGAGGGTGCCCGCCACGGAGCACGCGGTCTGACCGTCGGCGCACACGGAGGTGCACGCGCCGCGCGTGCAGGCGGTGCCCGCGGCGCAGGCGACGCCGCAGGCGCCGCAGTGGGTGGCGTCGGAGAGGGGGGAGACGCAGCTCCCGCCGCACACGATCTGATCGGCGCCGCAGGTGGGGCCGAGGTCGTCGGGGGGCGTCGCGGCGTCGGGCTCGGGGGCGTCGTCGGGGGGCGCGGTGTCTTCGGGCGGTGAGGTGTCTTCGGGGGTGGCGGCGTCGGGCTCGACGATCACGTCGGGTTCGACGATTGCGTCGGGCTCGGGCGTGGTGTCGGAGTTGCCGGGAGCGTCGCCCTGAATGGGCACGTCGCTCGGGCCGATGAGCTCGCCGCCGCCTTCTGCGCACCCGAGGGCCGTGAGCAGCGCGATCGACGCGACCTGAAGATACCGGGAGTGATTCATTGCGGGGGCACGCCTCAACGCCCTCGTGGCGGAGGGCGATCGAAGGAGGTTTCGGGTGCACGCGGCGGGCGAGCGACGCGGCTGCAGCCGACGACGCGTGCGGTAGAGGTCAGTCTTCGCGGGGGCCGGCGGGGGCCTGGGCGATCTCGCCGCCGCGGCCGCGGATCTCGTCGCGCGCGCGGCGGGCCATCTCATCCCAGTCGGTCTGGTGGTGCCGGGCGAGGCCGTACACGTGACCGGGGCGGTGCTCGGACACGATGGCGGTGAGGGCCCGCATGATGCGCGCGGCGATCTCTTGATCGACGGGGTCGGACGCGCGCCCCTGGAGCTGCCGCGTCTCGGCCGTGATGGCCTCGATGTGCAGGCGGAGGAGCGACGGGTCCATGTCGGGCGCGTCGTTGCTGATGGTGCGAACCTCTTCGCGCAGGCGCTCGAGGGG
>CANMAT010000360.1 GCA_947494865.1 Deltaproteobacteria bacterium | reverse complement strand
GCGCCTCGCGACGGTGCGCGGCCTCGTCGAGGCGATGGACGCCGACGCGCGCGGCGGCGCGCTGTGGGTCGCGTGGGTGAGCGACAAGGGGTCGCAGGGTCGCTGGATGCTCCGCGAGACGGGCGTGCTCACGGCCTCCGACGACCTCGCCGCGGTGCGCGCGCCCACCACGCTCTCCGACCTGCGCGTGTGGCCCGTGCAGCGCCGGTGGACGCGCCGCTTCGCCGAGGTGCGCGCGGGCGACGACGGCACCGCGGTGATCCTCGCGAGCGCCGACAACTACGCGTGCCCCCTCTCGGTCGTGACGGCGACGGGGCACGCCAACTGGGTCGACTGCGCGGGCTGGCAATGGCTGCGCGTGGGGCTCGACCACCGCGTCACGGCCGAGGGGCGGGGCTCGATGGCGCGGCCCGAGTTCGCGCCCGCGTCGCTCACGCGCGTGCAGGGCGGGTGGCTCTTCGCGCGCGGCCCCGTCGACGGGGTGTCCGCGGCGCGCGTGGTGATCGACCCCGCGGGGCACCGCGCGCTCCCGGGCGGGGGCACCACGTCGCGGGTGCTGCCGGCCTTCCTCGACACCATCTCGCTGTGCGATCACCCGCGCGTGGCGTGGACGGGCGGCGCCTTCGTGGCCCGCTGCGAGCCCGACGCGAGCGTCGGCGAGCCCGAGGGGAGCGCGTGGGTCCGCGTGGTGCGCGGCGACGGCACCGCGGCCACGACGGCGCGCAACACCGTGGCGCGCGTCACCGGCGAGGTGCTCCGCTGCGTCGACGGCCGCCCCTCGGTGGAGCTCCGCTGGGAGGGCGGCTCGGTGCGCCTCGACCCCGCGCGCCCCGATGGTTCGCTGCGCTTCGAACAGTGGGATGGGGGCGGCGTGCTCGACGGCGTCGACGCGGCGGCGTGGGCGGGCAGGGTCATCGTGGGCGTCGACGCGCGCGCCGGGCGCATCCGACGGTGGGGCTGCGACGCGCGCGGCGAGCTCGCGCCGTTGGAATGATCTCTCGCCGCGGTCGGTATATGCTCGCCCCCCTCCCACACATCATGAATCGCACCTACGCCTCGCGCCTCGCGCTCGCGCTCCCGGTGTCCCTCGCGGCGCTCTTCTTCGCGCCCCTCGCGCGCGCCGACACCAACCTCTTCTCCACCGCGATGGAGCGCTACGGCTGGTGGGCCGCGCTCCCCGCCGCCTTCGCGGTGGGCCTGGGCACCGCGGCCACGCCGTGCGTCTACCCCATGATCGGCATCACGGTGTCGGTCTTCGGCGCGCGCCGCGAGACGCGCGGCCGCGCCATGATGCTCTCCACGGCCTTCGTGCACGGCCTCGCGGCGCTGTTCGTCCCGCTGGGCCTCGTCGCGGCCCTCTCGGGGCGCGTGGCGGGCTCGCTCGCGGGCAGCGCCGCGGTGCAGATCTTCGAAGCCATTCTCATGTTCGTCATGGCGATGAACATGTTCGGGCTCTTCGAAGTGTCGCTCCCGGCGAGCTTGCAGAACCGCCTCGCCGCCATCGGCGGCCTCGGGCTCAAGGGCGCCTTCGCCATCGGCTTCGCCACCGGCCCCATCGCCGCGCCCTGCGCCACGGCGGGCCTCGTGGGCATCCTCGACTACGTGTTTCGCCAGAAAGACGTCGCCAGCGGGAGCCTCTTTCTCTACGCCTACTCCCTCGGCCTCGGGCTCCCCTTCTGGCTCGTGGGCACGCTCTCCCTGGGCCTCCCCAAGCCTGGCGTCTGGATGGACCGCGTCAAGAGCGTCTTCGGCATCGGCCTCATGGTGCTGGGGTTCTATTACCTCCGCCACCTCGTGCCCCTGCTCGCCAACCCCCCCACGGCGCTCGCGAAGGCGTGGTTCTTCGTCGCCCTCCTCGTCGGCGGCGTGGCCATGGGCGCGGTGCACCTCTCGTTCAAAGAGGGCACGCACTTCGAACGCGCCCGCAAGGTGGTGGGCACCCTCGCGGCCGCCCTCGGCGCCGTGTGGTTCGTCGCGTACGAGCCCCCGGCGCCCACCATCGCGTGGGCCACCAACCTCGACACCGCGCTCGCGCAGGCGCGCGCCGAGCACCGCCCCGTGCTCGTCGACTTCGGCGCCGCGTGGTGCGTCGCCTGCGAAGAGCTCATGCACCGCACCTTCAGCGAGGCCGCCGTGCGCGGCGAGGCGCGCCGCTTCGTCGCCGTAAAGGTCGACGCCACCGACCCGACGCCCGCCATCGAGGCGCTCCAGACGCGCTACCAGGTGCGCGGCCTCCCGACGGTGCTGCTCATCAACTCCGAGGGCCGCGAGGTGTCGCGCGTCACCGAGTTCGTGCCGCCCGCGCGCATGCTCGAGCTCATGCACACCGTCGACTGATCGCCCTCAGCCCTTCGCGCGCTCGCGCTTCTCGCGCTTCTTCGCCACGGCTTCTCTCCGCTTCGCCATCAGCGACTCCGACGGCGCCCTGCCCGGCAGCGGCGACTGCTCGGCGTGGTGCTCGTCGAGGCTGCCCGGCTCGGCGCCCAACTCGAACACCGCCACCTCGCGGCGGCCGCGCTCGCCCATGCGCAGGGGCATCACCGCCGCGCCGATGCCGGCGCCCACGTAGAGCGCCCCGCCCTCGGCGTGCGGCGCCTTGCGCGAGCCGTAGAGCCCGTGCACGTACTTGTGCCCCGCGAGGCGCCCGATCGCGAGCTCGTGGAGCCGCGCGAGGGTAATCTGCCCCGCGTGCGTGTGCCCCGCGAACACCAGCGGAACGCCCCGCGGCCACAGGCGGTCGGCCTCTTCGCCGATGTGCGTGAGCCCGAGGGTGGCCACGTCGTGGCGCATGCCCTTGAGCGCCTTCTCGCGGTCGGCGTGGCCCGTGTACGCGTCGTCGAGGCCCACCACCTGGAGCTTCTGCCCGCGCAGCGTGAGAATGGTGCTCTCGTTGTCGAGCACCTCGACGCCGCCGCGGCGCAGGGCCCGCCGCACCTCGTCGGCGCCCGACCAGTAGTCGTGGTTGCCCAGCACCCCGAGCACGGGCACGGTGAAGCGCTTCATGAGGGCCTCGAGGGCGTCGAGGTACATCTGGCTATGGCACACGAAATCGCCCGTAATGACCACGAGGTCGGGGGCGAGCGCGTTGGTGAGGTCGACGGCGGCCTCTTGCACGGCCATCGGGGTGACGCGGCCGACGTGGAGGTCGGTGAGGTGCGCCACGCGCAGGTGCTGGAGCTGCTCGCGAAACACCATGGGGCCCGCGAAGCGCCGCACCGCGATGGTGCTCTTCGGGTCTTTCTGGAACCATCGCCTCGGGGGCTGCTCGTCGCCGCCGCCGGCCAGCGCATCGGAGAACTCTCGGGGCGGAGGAATCGTGTGAGGGCGCGTCACGGGGCGAGGCTAGTACAGCCCCCCACGCAGAACCACTGCCGCCCCGTCCGCGGGATGCGATACACCTTCGCGCGCCATGGCACGACGCACCGCGCGCCCGCTCCCGCTCATTCTCATCTCCAACGACGACGGCGTAACGGCGCCGGGCATTCGCGCGCTCGCAAAGGCCCTCGAGCGCCTGGGCGAAGTGTGGGTGGTGGCGCCCGAGACCGAGCAGTCGGGCATGAGCCACGCGCTCACCCTCTCGCGGCCGCTGCGCCTGCGCGAGCACGCGCCGCGCGTGTGGGCGCTCGACGGCACGCCGGCCGACTGCACCTACGTCGCGCTGCACCACGCCAGGCTCTTGCCCCGCCGCCCCTCGGTGGTGGTGAGCGGCATCAACATGGGGCTCAACCTCGGCACCGACGTGTTCTATTCGGGCACCGTCGCCGCCGCGCGCGAGGGGGCCCTGCGCGGGGTGCCCGCCATCGCGTTCTCGATGCCGTCGAAGGGCAACGCGGGGGCCTGCGCGGTGCGCGCGCGGTCCATGGTGGCGCGGCTCATGGCGTGGCGCGAGGCCAACCCCACGGCCATTGCGCCGCTCGTGAACGTGAACTTCCCCGACGGGCGCGCAAAGGGCGTGCGAGCGTGCTCGCTGGGCGTGCGCGACTACGAGAACCTCGTCGAGATTCGCAACGACCCGCGCGGGCGTCAGTACCTGTGGATCGGCGGCCCGAGCGTGGTGGGCGCCACCGTCGAGGGCACCGACACCGCGGCCTTCGAAGCGGGCTACGTGAGCGTTACGACGCTGCGCCTCGACCTCGGGCGCGACCCCGGCGACGCCCTCGCGCTCGCCCTCGCGAAGCGCGCCTAACGCGACGCCGCGCAGCGCTGAAACTCCATCACCAGCTGCTCGACGGCCTCGCGCTCGCGGGGCACGAGGCCCTCGAAGCGCAACCCGACGAGCCAGTACGAGTGGGCGAGAATGGCGCTCTCGACGTGGCGGCAGTGGATCACCTTCGCGTGCCACGCGGCGTCGGAGACCAGCGTCGGTAGGTGCACGTACACCCTGCGCTCGACGGCGATCTCTTCGGAGACGCACACGCAGGCGCCGTCGAACGAGAGGTCGCGCAGCTCGCCCGAGAGGCTCGGGAGCGGCGGCGCCTCGGCGGCGACCGGGCCGCCCTCGTTCATCGCGTGCGCGTCGAAGCCCGTGGGGAGGGGCTTCACCGACGACACCCCGGGACGCGGCTCGGCGGCGAAAGAAGCAGCCTCGGTGAGGTCGTTGGCGGGCGCCTCGGGGATCACCTCGAGCTCGATCGGGGGCAGCACCGGCGGCCTCGCCCGAAACGTGTTGCGTCGATTGCGCGCGAAGACGTTCGGCGCGTTGCCCGAAGCCGTGGGCGAGAGGGCGCGCCACGCGGCGCGGAGGCGCCGCACCTCGACCTCGCCGAGCGTCGGCACGAAGCGGCTGCCGCTGGGGAGGGTGAGCACGTCGGTCTCGTCGGGGAGCGGGGCGCCCGCGGCCGCCGGGGCGATGTGCCACGCGGCGTCGGTGACGCGAGGCTCGCCGACGGGCAGAAACCGCAGGCCGTCGGCCACGAGGAGGCAGCCCCACTGCGCCGAAGGGCCGGCGCCAAGGAGCACCCCGCCGGCCGCTGTGTGCACCTCGGGCAGGGCCGACTCGTCGAGGCCCAGGGCCGCCGCCCAGTGCAAGAGCAGGTCGTCACCGCGCTGCGCCCAAGAAAACTGCTCGTCGCACGCGCGACGGGCCTCGATGAGGGCCTCGTAGCATGGCTCGATCGCGCGGCCGCTGAGCACGAAGGACTCGCCCTCGGCGCCGATCACGAGGCGCGGGTTGAGCCCGCCGCGCATGTTGATACGCTCGATGGATGCAATGTCGATCGTCCATGAGCGTGC
>CANMAT010000359.1 GCA_947494865.1 Deltaproteobacteria bacterium | reverse complement strand
GTTGTGCAGATGACCGCGGCGCCATGGCTGGGTTATAGACGACCGTAGCGTGAAGCGCGCAACTGCATTGCTTCTGGTTCTCGCGGGGGGGCTGAGCCCTGCCACGGCCCTCGCCGAGGGCGGGCTGCGCAAGGGCCCGTGGCTCATGGACCTGCGCCGCGACTCGGTCGTGGTGATGGTCGAGCGCGAGGCCTCGGGGCCGTTGCACATCGCGGCGCGCGCTGTGGGTAACGCCGACGCGGGCCCGCTGCCCGCGCCCGTCGACCTCGACGACGACGTGTCGCTCGAGCTCCACGAGATCAACCTCCGCGGCCTGAGCCCCGGCACCCGCTACGCCTACGAGGTGAGCGGCCCCGGGGTGGCGCCCACGGGCGGCACGTTCACCACGGCCCCGGTGCGGCCCGCGCCCTTTCGCTTCGCGATCTACGGCGACACGCGCAGCGACCCGCGCACGCACCGTGCGGTGATCGAGGCCGTGCGGCGCGACGGCCCCGACTTCGTCGTTCACACCGGCGACCTCGTGGCCGACGGCCGCGAGGAGGCGCTGTGGCAGAATTTCTTCGACGTCGCGGCGCCGCTGCTGCGCGACGTGCCCTTCGTGCCGGTGATCGGCAACCACGAGTTTCTCAGCCCGATGTAGTCGGGCGCGGAGAACTATCGTCGCTACGTGCACTTCGAGCCCACGGGCCCGTCGCCCGAGCTCGACGCGGTGTTCCGCTTCGCCAACGCGCGCTTCGTGCTCACGAGCTCCTACGACGACTGGACGGGCCCCTCGCGCGACTGGCTCACGCGCGAGCTCGAGGCCGCGCGCCGCGAGGAGCCCGACGGGTGGCTCTTCGTCGTGATGCACGAGGGCCCCCGCTCGTCGGGGCCCCACGGAGACAGCGAGGCGCTCCGCGACGCGGGCGTCGACCGGCTCCTCCGCAGGCTCCGCGTCGACCTCGTGATCTCGGGCCACGACCACGCCTACGAGCGCGGCGACGACGACGGGCTCCGGTACATGGTCTCGGGCGGCGGCGGCGCGCCGCTCTATCCCCGACGCTCGGCGCGCTCGCACTCGAAGGTCTTTCGCAGCGAGTATCACCACGTGCGGGTCGACGTAGAGCGCGACCGCGCGGCGTTCACGGCGGTGCGCCCCGACGGCACCGTGCTCGACCGCGCCGTGCTGCGCCACGACGGGTGGGAAGACATGCGCCGCGACGAGGCGCCCCCGGCGACGCCGACCGCGCTGCACGCGACCACGCCCGACGCGCCCTCGCGGCCGTGGGTCGACTTCGACACGCTGGTGAAGTTCTCGCCGCTCTTCGCGCTGGTGTCGGTGCTCGCGTGGGCCGCGCGCCGCCGCGCCGAGCGCAAGTAGCGCCCGAGGCGCCGCGCTACTGGTAGTGCAGGTGAAAGATGCGCTGCCCCATGAGCAGGGCGTCGTGGTGGGCCAGCGCGCGCACGCCGCGGATGCGAAGGTACGTGCCGTTGGAGCTGCCCAGGTCGACGAGCATCACCTGCGGGCCGTGCGACACGATCTGGCAGTGGAGCCCCGAGACCCAGCCGTCGAGGGGGAAGCGCAGGTCGGCGCGGTTGCGCCCCAGCGTGACGCCCGTGCGAAGGACGCGGCAGGGGAACATGCCCTTGTCGACGTCGCGGCCCACCACGAGGTGGAGCACGCCCACCGCGTCGGCCGAGGGCAGAAACTCGAAGCGCAGAATGATGCGGCCGATGCAGAACTGATCGCCGTCGTTGAGCTCGACGTGCTGCTGCCGCGGGATGCGCGCGTACACGCCGTTGCGCGAGCCCTCGTCGCGCACCCACACGCTCTGGCCCTGCACGATGAGGGTGGCGTGGCGGCCCGAGAGGAGGTTGTCCTTCGCGAACATGCCGCCGACCTCGCGGCCCACGAGGTTCTCGCCCTCGTTGAGGTGAAACTCACCCTCTTCGGTGCCGTCGAGCTGGGTGACGAGAAACTTCGGGCGCACCGCGCCGATCGCTTGCACCACGCGCGTGTGCGACTCTTCGATCTCGGGCTCGATGCGCGGCGAGCTCCACGCGTCGTGCGGGGGCTGCCCGAGCGCCGCGCCCGCGGGCTTGATCTGCGGCAGGCCGGGCGTAGCGATCGCGCCGTTGGGGCCGATGGTCTGGGCGCGCATCGCCGGAGGGTGGCCCTGGGTGAGCACCGCGTGGTTCGGCCCCACGGTCTGAATACGCGGCTGTGCGAAGGGCACGCCGCTCGACTGCGCGAAGGGGTCGGGGCCGGGAAACGAGTCGGGCGTCGACTGCGGAAACGGCGGGTTGGCAGGCGTCGCGGGCGCGAACGGGTCGCCGCTTGACGAGAACGGATCGCCGCTCGACGAGAAGGGGTCGCCGCTCGAGGCGGGGTTGTAGGCGCCCGGCGCGGGGCCCAAACCCGACGGAGGACGCATGGCGGGGTTTGCGCCCAGCATCGGGAGCGGGCCGAGGCCGCCGACGACGGGCGGTGGTGCGCCCAGGGGAGGCAGCGCCCCGAGGCCGTTGCTCGGCGGCGCGCCGAGGTTCATCGAGGGAGGCGCGTTGAGGCCGACCGCGGGGATCGCGGGTGACGACGACGAGAACGCAGGCGCGTGGGGGGCCCCGCCGAGCGGTGGCAGCGGGCCGAGACCCGCGGGTGACGAGGGCTGCGGGCTCGCGCCGCCGCCGAGGGGGGGGAGGCCGCCGAACGCACCCAGCGGGGACGCTGCGGGAGGAGGCGACGGGGTCTGCGCCTTCGCGCCCAACGAGCCAAGGCCCGGCAGCGGGCCGAGCGAGGGCGGAGCGCCGAGCGAGGGCGGAGCGCCGAGCGGAGAGCCGCCGAGGTTGTTCGGCGCGCCGCCGCCGAGGGAGCCGATGGGTGGCATCGGACCGAACGACGCGGCGCTGTTGCCGCTGAGAGACGGCGGGGCCATCGGCGCGGCGCTCGCCGCGGGCGAGGGCGCGGCGCCGAGCGGGGGGAGCGGGCCGAAGAGCGGCGGCGCAGATTGGGCGGCCGAGGCCGCGGCCAGCGGGGGCGCGAGCGGAGGCGGACCCATGATCGGCGGCGGTGCCCCCGCGGGGGCGCCGAGCGGCGCACCGACCGGGCGCGCCATGCCCAGCGGAGGCGGGGCGCCGGGTGGCGCGAGCTTCGGGGGAGCCCCGGCGGGAGCGCGCGCCCCTGCACCGCGGGCCTGAATCTCGCTGCCGCAGCCGAGACAAAACCGGATGTCGTCGGGATTATCCTTGCCGCACCGAGGACAACTGACTTTCACCAACGCCTCCGCTTTGTCTCTACCCTCACCCGCGAGGCGAGCGCAATGCGCCTCACAGTTTCGCGTCTCGGGGTCACCCAGTATCTCTACCTTCGCGCGCAGAGTCTACATGAGCGACGCACCCAGCCCTTTGCCACAGATGGCGCCCGAGGTGTAAGCGTTCGCACCACGCGATGACAACCCATCTCTCGCGCCGGGCGTTTCTCTTCGCGTGCGGGGCGATGGCGTCGGGGTCGCTCGCGGACGCGCAAAACAGCCGCCGCGGCGCCGCGCGAACGTTTCGAGGCCGCGCCGAAGACGAGTGGCTCACGCTCCTCGCGTCGCGCCCGGCGGAGCGCATGGTGTCGCGCTTCAACAGCACGGCCATCGTGTTCGGCCTCGAACTCGGCGGCGGACTGATGACGGCGTTCAAGCCCGAGCGCCCCGGGCAGGAGAGCTGGTGGCGCCACGAGATCGTCTCGTATCGCTTCGCGACGCTCCTGGGCATCGAGAACCGCGTGCCGCCTACGGTGGGGCGGCGCGTGCCTGCGAGCGTGTTCGGGCGCTACGCCGCGAGCGATCGGCTCGTGGTCGGGGAGGGGGGGCTCATCCGCGGGTCGGCCTCGGTGTGGATGCCCGTGCTGCGCGGCGGAGGCCTTCACACGGAGGCCTCGCGGCGCGTGTGGCGCGAGTGGCTCAGCCCCGGCGCAACGATCCCCGCGGAGCACCGCGAGCGCGCGCGCCAGATCGCGGCCCTGCTCGTGTTCGACTGGCTCATGGCCAACACCGCCCGCTGGAACTGCTGCAACATCCCCCTCGACGAGCGCGGAGACCTCGTATACCGCGACAACGACGCGGGCTGGTCGCCGCCGTTGATGAACCGCGTCAACACCCCCAGCAACGTGCAGCGCCTCCCGCGCTCGCTGTGGGAGCGGGTGCGCGCCGTCGACGGGGAGGCCCTGCGCGCCGAGGTCGAGCGCGACCCGATGCGCGCCGAGGGGCTCATCGGCCGGAGCGAGTGCGCGGGCTACGAGCGCCGCCGCGCGCGGCTCATCGCGCACGTCGAGGGCCTCGTGGCACGACACGGCGAGGGCGCCGTGCTCGCGTGGCCGTGAAGCCGCGTTGGACCCGTGTTCGCACCCGATCGGCGCCGAAACGTCACGGAGTTTCCTGAGCGGCGCGAAAACCCTCGTCTTCGCTTGCCACGAAGCGCGGGGTTTTCTACGGTCCGTGGGCTGTGAGCAGAACCGACGAATCTGAAGGCGGACCGCGCGCTGGCGCGATCGAGACACTGCCCGTACTGCCCCTCCGCAACGCGGTGCTCTTCCCCGCCGCGGTGGTGCCCATCAACGTGGGTCGCGCGCGCTCCGTGCGGCTCGTCGAGGAGCTCGCGCACACCGAGGTGCGCCTCATCGCCGTGGTCACGCAGCGCACGCCCGAGACCGAAGACCCCGGCGAGGCCGACCTCTACAGCGTGGGCACCGTCGCCCGCATCGTGAAGGTCATCAAGCTCGGCGCTTCGAACTACTCGGTGCTCCTCCAGGGCATCGCGCGCATGAGCCTCGTGGGCCTCGTCAACGAGGGCCCCTACCTGCGCGCGAAGGTGCAGCGCATCCAGGAGCCGCTCACGCGCACCCCCGAGGTGGACCGCAGCGCCCGCGAGCTGCGCGACCTCGCGCGCGCGCTCGGCGAGTTCTCGCCGCCGGTGCCCAAGGAGCTCACGCAGGTGGCCGAGAACGCGGCCGACCCCGGCGCCCTCGCCGACCTGTGCACGCTGCACCTGCCGTCGCCGCCCGTCACGCCCGCCGACCGGCAGCAAGTGCTCGAGGCCGTCGACCTCACCGAGCGACTGCGCCTCGCGCACCACCTCGCGCGGCGCGTCCACGAGGTGCACCGCGTACGCAAAGAGATCCAGTCGATGGTGTCGGGCGAGATGGGCCGCAGCGAGCGCGAGGAGATCCTCCGCGCGCAGCTCAAGACCATCAAAGAAGAGCTCGGCGAGAC
>CANMAT010000358.1 GCA_947494865.1 Deltaproteobacteria bacterium | reverse complement strand
TCACGGGAAGCCACGGCCGAGCCTCCGTACACGGGTCCGCTGGGAGTCACGCGCCGCGAGGCGGCGTCGGTGCCCACGGCCGAGGGGGCTCCGCGTCGCGTCGAGGTGGTGCGCCAGGTCAACGTGCTCACCGACCCGCTGCTCGCGCGCCAGGCGCTCGACGGCACGCTGCACAAGGTGCAAGAGCTCGAGCTCGCGGTGCCCTTTCTCTTCCACGACCCTACGGCGCGCCGCTTCGCGCTGGTGGTGCCCGCGGCCCGCGCCCACGAGGAGCTCACGCTGCGCGCCGAGCTCCTCACGCGCCTCGCGAGCGACCCGAGCGACGCCCTCGCGGGCTACGTGCGCGAGGGCCGCGTGGTGGTGGGCCCCGTCGGCCTGCGCCGCTACCTCGACGAGAGCGCGCGCTCGAGCGGCGTCGCCGACGCCCGCATCGACGCCGCGCAGAAGGCCCTCACCGAGCGCGAAGAGCGGCTCCACAAGCGCGCGCAAGAGATCACCCGCCGCGAAGACGAGCTCGTCGCCGCCCAGAACGACCTCGCCGAGCGCGAGCAGGAGCTCGATCGGCGCATGGCCGACGTCATCACCCGCGAGGAGGCCATCGCCCGCGACGAGCTCGCGATGCGCGCCAGCGCCACGGCCCTCACGGCGCGCGAGAGCCGCATCCGCGCCCGCGAAGACGACCTCTCCCAGCGCGACGCCGCCCTCGCCGAGCGAGAGGTGAGCGCACTGGCGGCGAGCGCCTCCGAGCTCCTCCCGGGCGACGACCCCGGCGACCGCCCCTCGGGCGAGGTGAGCGTCTTCGAAGAGCCCCTCGAGGTCGACGCCGACGACCTCGCCCCCGAGCGCGTCACCACCACCGGCGAGCACCGCGCGGCCGCGCCCGAGGCCGTCGAGATCCTCGTCGCCGCGCCCGTCGAAGCAGAGCTGCCCGAGCCCTCCCGCGACGAGCTCCCCGAGGCCCGCGCGCGCCACGCCGTGCGCAGCGACCGCGCCTACGTCGCCGCCGTCGAGGGCGAGGTGCGCGTGTGGTTCCAGGGCTCCGCCGACGTGGCCCAGCAGCTCGCGGGCGGCGCGGTGGTGCCCGTGCTCCAGTGCCAGCCCGACGGCGCGCTGCCCCTCGCGCTGCTCACGGTGCGCACCGAGAGCGGCTCGCCCGTGTACACCCGCGTCGCGCTCGACGTAACGCGCCCCGAAGACCGCGCCGTCGTCGAGAGCCTCGCGCGCGACTTCCGCGTCCGCGCCGAGGTCATGAGCCCCCTGGGGCGCACCCTCGGCGGCTCGGCCCTCGGCGCCCCGTGCGAGGCCAACGCGCAGCGCGTCCTCGCCCTCCTCACGGCGCGCGAGCCCGGCAGCGCGGAGGCCCACCGCGCCGAGATGGATCGCCTCGTGGCCGACGGGGTCACCTGGCGCGAGGGCGAGGCCGTCACCGTCTCGCTCACCGACGACCACGCGCTCACAACAGCCGCGGGCGTCGAGGCCACCCTCAAGGCCTACGAGCCCCTCCTCGACCGCGCCCTGCTCGACCGCTTCATCGTCGCGCGGGGCGTGTCGCTCTCGCAGGTCGACGCCTTCGGCAAGCGCCTGTGCCTCGCGGCGCTTCGCTGCGGCGTGGTGCCCTCCGCCGCGCTGGTGGGCCGCGCGCTCGAGCTCGGCATCGCCCCCGACGAGCGCGCCCTCGCGACGCGCGCCCTCACGGCCTACGCGCGCACCGTCGAGGGCGGCGCGGCCACCATCGGCCGCACGGCCCGCGCGGCCTCGCAGGCCTGGGCGCCCCTCCTCGCGTGGGCCCAACGCGCGGGGGTGAGCGTGCCCGACGCGGCCCGCACCGCCATCGCCTCGCTGTACGACCCCGACGACGCCGCCTCGGTGGCCCCGCCCGACGCGCGCACGGCCCCTTCGCCCGAGAGCTACGCCACCCTGAGCGAGGCCGACCTCGCCTCGTGGATCGACCACCCCGACGCGCGCCTCCCCGCGGCCCGCGCCCTCGCGCGCCGCGACGCTTCGAAGCACGAGGCGGCCATCGGCCGCGCGCTGCGCATGCTGCCCGGTCCGCAGGCGTCGCTGCTCGCGGCCGACCTCGTGCGCGGCGGCGACGCGCTCGGCGACGTGTGGGTCGAGCTGCTCGCGTCCAAGCGTCGCCCCGTGGCGGCGCTCGCCGTGGCGGGTGCGGGCGTACTCAAGCTCCGCCGCGCGCTCACCCCGCTGGTGCAGCGCGCGCTGGCGAGCGACAACCCCGATTGGAAGCTCGCGGCGTGGGCCGCGGGCGAATTCGGCGTGGCCGCGGTGCGCGCGCTGGCCCGCACCGACACGGCGCAGCCCGAGCGTCTCGCGTGGGTGCTGGGGCACGCGGTCCGCTGCGGCGCCGCGAAAGACCTCGAGCGCGCCCGCCCCGAGGGGACCAAGGTGTTCCAAGACGCAGCCACGCGCGCGCTCTCTCTTCAAGACGAGGTGCGCGCGTGGTACGACGCGCTGCGACGCGGCGACGGCGAGCTCGAGCGGCTCGTTCAGCCCCTCGTCACACGAGCACAAAGTACCGACGACGGAGCGCCCACTGGTTCTCCGCATGACACAACGGGTTCAGCGTGATGTCCTTCGTAGACATCGCGGTGACGCTTCACTAGGATCGTCAATTCGTTCCATGCGCCTGGGCATCTTCAGCGACGTACACGCCAACGTAGAAGCACTCTCGGCCGTCACCGAGGCGCTCAGCCGTGAGGCGCCCGATGTTTTGTACTGCCTCGGCGACGTGGTGGGCTACGGGGCCTCCCCCAACGAGTGCGCCGACATCGTGCGCATGGCAGCCAAGGCGACCATTCTCGGCAACCACGACGCCGCCGTCGCGGGCCGTATGGACTACAGCTACTACTACGAGGCCGCGCGCCGCGCGCTCGACCTGCACGCCACCACGCTCACCGAAGAGAACATGGTGTGGCTCCGCGGGCTCCCGTACATGCACCGCGTCGAGGGCACCGAGGTGCACCTCTGTCACGGCTCGCCGGTGCGCCTCGAAGACTTCGAATACATCTTCGCGCCCGAGCAGGCCCGCGAGTGCCTGCCCTTCTACGACGAGCTGGGTCACCTCACGCTCATCGGCCACTCGCACCTGTGCAAGGTCTTCGAGCTCACCCCCACCGAGGTGGTCGAGCTCCACGGCCCGCCGCGCAGCTTCGAGCTCCGCGAAGACCGCAAGTACATCATCTCGGTGGGCAGCGTCGGCCAGCCGCGCGACTACGACAACCGCGCGAGCTACGTCGTGTACGACACCGACACGCGCGAGTTCCACTTTCGCCGCGTCGAGTACGACATCGAGTCGGCCGCGCAGAAGATCTTCGACGCCCGCCTCGAGCGCAACTTCGGCCACCGCCTCTTCATCGGCGTGTAGGTCGGCGCGGGTCTTCGGGCCCATCGAGCGGCGGGTCTTGCATCGCGCCGAGCGCGACCACTCTCGCCGCGGTGAAGCCCCACACGGGCGCGCTCTCATCGGTCCCTACGCAGGTCACGTAGCGCGCGTTCGCGCCGAGCGCCGCGCGAACGTCGTCGACGCCCGTGACGGCGCTCACGACCACGTTGCGGAGGCCCGGCGTCGCGTCGAGCGCAGGCGCATCGAAGGCAGCCACCGCGTGCGTGGCGCCGCGCCGAAACCACGAGGCCCGCGCCGCCATCACGCCCTGCCACTGCATCGCAGCAGCCGCCTCGCCGACCGCGACGCGACCGCGCGGCAGCGCCCGCTCCGCCGCCGCGAGCGCTTTGTGGAGCGCGCCCGCGAAGGCCACCGCGTCGCCGCGAACGAACACCGCCTGCGGCGAGAGGCACCCGCGCTGGTCGTGGAGGGCCACGTCGAGCGCGACCGCGCGCGCCGCCTCGTCGCTCGCCTCACGCACGTACACCACGCCGAAGCCGTGCCCTCTGCCTTCGAACGAAACACCTCGCGCGATGGCACTCTCGATCGCCACGAGGGTATCGTCGGCGCCATACGCGATCACGTGATCGACGCCGTCGGGCGCGGCGTCGACGCAGACGATCGCGTCTCGCTCGAAGGCTCGCGCGCACGCCTCGACGAGGCGTCGCTGTCGCCGCGAAGGCCGCACGGCGATGCGATCCGCCCCGGCGAGCCAGGGGAGCGCGATCGCACGGAGCGGCGCGGTCGCCACGGTCGCCGCGAGCACGAGGGCCACGCGTCGCCCTGCGAGCGCGTCGTTGGCGAGCGCCTCGACGCTTGCCCGGGAGTACCTCGCGGAGGCGACATCGAACACGCGATCGGCCATCGGCGCGGACAGCGCGCACTCGATCACGGCGGCCTCGCGCGCAGCGCGGCCAGCGTCTCTCTGGGGGTCAAGCAGCGCCGCGGCTGCGCGGAGCACGTCGTCGACGCGCGACGCCACGCTCA
This sequence comes from Deltaproteobacteria bacterium, assembly GCA_947494865.1. GTDB lineage: Bacteria > Myxococcota_A > Polyangia > Polyangiales > CAISKJ01. The sequence goes on along the minus strand of CANMAT010000358.1, from coordinate 849 downwards.
CCGCCCCGAGAGCGCCGCGTCGAGCGCCCGCGCGCAGCCCCGCGGCGAGGCCCCCGGCGCGCGCCCGAGCACTTCGAATCCGTAGGGGTGCACGCGCCCCAGATCGCTCGTCTGAATCGCGACGGCGCTCCCGACGTTGGCGAGGTCGACCACGCGGAGCAGACCGATCTCTCCGTCGGGCACACGCGTGAGGGCGACGGGGTCGACCGCCGTGACACGCATCCACGGGGGCGCTCGAAACACGCCTGGCGCACAGCCCTCGCGGTGCGCCTCATAGGCCTGCGAGCTCAGCTCGGTCATGCCGTACTCGCCCACGATCTGCGTGCGCGCCACCTCGAATCGAGCGCACAGCAGGGCATGAAACGCGTCGGGTTCGACCTCGCGCGAGCGGCCCTTGAAGCCCCCCGTGGGCATCAGCACACTGCCCGCGGGGAGCGAAGCGCTCGCCGGCCCCATGGCGTCGACGAGGTGCACGAAGCCGTACGACGCGCCGAGCAAAGCGACGGGAAGGCTCTCCCTCGCGGCCTCGTCGAGCGCACGCATCGCGGCCCGCGCGTCGAGCGCGCCGGACCGGATGAAGAACGCCTCGCGCCCGTCGCCCCACCGCTCGTTGAAGCGCGCGAGCATGAACGACAGCGACGAGTCGCTCGCCTCGTCTTCGCCTGCGGCCAGGACCACGAAGCGATAGCGGGCGCCTGGGAGGAGCCAACGACGCGCCGCGCTCACCGACGCCGCGGTGTAGTGCGACAGGTCGGCGAAGGCGTGCTCGCCCCGCACCTCCGTCGTCGTGCCGCTGGTACGAAAGGTTCGCACCGCGCGCGACGCCTCGAAGCACGCTACGCGGGTCAC
>CANMAT010000357.1 GCA_947494865.1 Deltaproteobacteria bacterium | reverse complement strand
CTTCGGACGCCGCGTCGAGGAGGTGCAACAGGGCGCCCGGGAGGGGCGCGAGCTGGAGCGCCGAGACCGCCAGCAGCGCCCCGAACAAGGGCACCACCGGGTCGCGGCGTAGCGCGCTGCGGTCGACGCCCGTGACGGCGAGCGCCACGCCCGCCACGAGCGCGAGGAGCGGCACCGACGGGGCCCACGCGCCGCCCAGCAGGAGCATCGCGCCGACGACCACCGCGGCGAGCAGGGGCACCGAGTAGCGGGTGCGCAGCCGCGGTACCTCGACCGACTCGATGAGTGCGCGAACGGGGTTCTGTTGCTGCAAGGTGAGGCTCGCGCGTTCGGGGCGCCGGTGGAGTGCCGTGAGGGGAGGGCGAGAGGTTCGCTCCGCAGGGCAACGGTTGCTGTCGCACCGCCGCGCGTTCACGGCGAAGCTTACTCAATGCGGTGGTAGACCGAAGTGCGTCGTCGCCGCAATGGCCACCTCCGGGGCGCGCAGGGGGCGAAGAGCGCGTTGGAACCGTGGGCCGTCCGTGGTATCGACGCGCCGCCCGGCGGACTGAGGCGCCCCGCGGCAGGAGCTTCACGGTGACGAACTCTCCCCTCGCGAACCGCAGGGTGCTGGTAACTGGCGGCAGCGGATTCCTCGGCAGCCACCTCGTCGACGCGCTGCGCGCCCGCGGCGTGGCCGACGTGGTGGTGCCCCGCTCCAAGGAGTGGGACCTCACCGACGCAGCCCAGACCCGCGCCATGTTCGAACGCACCACGCCCGACGTGGTGTTTCACCTCGCGGCCAGCGTCGGGGGCATCGGCGCCAACCGCAGGCTCCCGGGCACCTTCTTTCGCAACAACATGGCCATGGGCCTCAACGTGCTCGAAGAGGCCCGCCGCGCAGGCACCGCCAAGGTGGTCATCGCGGGCACCATCTGCGCGTACCCCAAGTTCGCCCCGGTGCCCTTCCGCGAAGACGACCTGTGGAACGGCTACCCCGAAGAGACCAACGCGCCCTACGGCATCGCGAAGAAGGCCCTGCTGGTCATGGCGCAGGCCTACCGGCAGGAGTTCGGGTCCAACTTTGTGATGGTGTTTCCCGTGAATCTCTACGGGCCGCGCGACAACTTCGACCTCGAAGACTCGCACGTGATCCCCGCCATGATTCGCAAGTTCATCGACGCCGAGGCGCGCGGCGAGCGCGCCGTAACGCTCTGGGGCGACGGCACGCCCACGCGCGAGTTCCTCTACGTCGACGACGCCTCCGAGGGCCTCGCGCTCGCGGGTGAGCGCTACAACGACCCCGACCCGGTCAACCTCGGCGCGGGCTTCGAGATCACCATGCGCGACCTCGCCGCCACCATCGGCCGCCTCGCGGGGTACACCGGCGAGATCGTGTGGGACGCGTCGCGCCCCAACGGCCAGCCGCGCCGCATGCTCGACGTGTCGCGCGCCCGCGAGCGCTTCGGGTTCAGCGCCGCCACGCCCTTCGAAGAGGGCCTCTCCAAGACCATCGCCTGGTACCGCAATCACCGCGAAGAGATCGCCGCCCGCGAGGCGGCCCGCAGGACGACATGAAGCGCGCACTCATCACTGGCATCACCGGACAGGACGGCTCGTACCTCACGGAGCTCTTGCTCGACAAGGGCTACGAGGTGCACGGCATCGTGCGGCGCTCGAGCTCGTTCAACACCGAGCGCATCGACCACCTGTACCGCGATCCGCACGAGAGCGGCGTGCGGCTGCACCTCCACTACGGCGACCTCAACGACGCCTCGTCGCTGCAGTCGGTGCTCTCCACCGTGAAGCCCGACGAGGTGTACAACCTCGGCGCGCAGAGCCACGTGCGCGTGAGCTTCGACATCCCGGAGTACACCGGCGAGGTCACCGCGCTCGGCACCGTTCGCCTCCTCGAGGCCATTCGCAAAGAGGCCGTGCCCTGCCGCTTCTACCAGGCCAGCTCGAGCGAGCTCTACGGCAAGGTGGTGGAGACGCCGCAGCGCGAGACGACGCCGTTTCACCCGCGCAGCCCCTACGCGGTCGCCAAGGCCTACGCCTTCTACATGACGCAGAACTACCGCGAGGCCTACAACATGTTCGCGGTGAACGGGCTGCTCTTCAACCACGAGAGCGAGCGCCGCGGAGAGACCTTCGTCACGCGCAAGATCACGCGCGCCGTGGGCCGCATCAAGCTGGGGCTGCAGAGCGAGCTCTTTCTCGGCAACCTCGACGCCAAGCGCGACTGGGGCTACGCGCCCGACTACGTCGAGGCCATGTGGCGCATGCTCCAGGCCGACGCGCCCGACGACTTCGTGGTCGCCACCGGTGAGACCCACTCGGTGCGCGAGTTCGTCGAGCTCGCCTTCGCGCGCGCTGGCATGAACTGGGAAGACCACGTGCGCGTCGACCCGCGCTACTTCCGCCCCGCCGAGGTCGACCTGCTCCTCGGTGACCCCACCAAGGCGCGCGAGACGCTCGGGTGGACGCCCACCGTGGGCTTCCGCGAGCTGGTGAACCGCATGGTCGACAGCGACCTCGCGCTCGCCGCTCGCGAGAAGCGCGCGATGGGGTGAGCGCAGAGAGCGCAGCAGCCCCGATGATCCTCGGCATCGACGCGTCGAACCTGCGCCACGGCGGCGGCAGAACGCACCTCCTCGAGCTGCTCGCGGTCGCCGACCCCGAGGCGCACGGGTTCGCGCGCGTCGTCGTGTGGGGCGCCCGCGCGACGCTCGATCAGCTCGCCGATCGCCCGTGGCTCACGCGCGCCCACGAGCCCGCCCTCGAGGGCGGCCTCGCCATGCGCACCGCGTGGCAGTCCGTCGAGCTCCCCAAGCGGCTCATTCAAGCACGGTGTTCGCTGCACTTCGCCCCCGGCGGCACGGCCCCGCGGAGCCCCCTCCCCCGCGTGGTGATGTGCCGCAACATGCTCCCCTTCGACGCCGCCGAGCGCGAGCGCTACGGCCTCTCGCCCACCCGCGCGCGCCTCGAGGTCTTGCTCCGCGCGCAGGCGCGCTCCTTCGCCTCGGCCGACGCCGTGATCTTTCTCACGCGCCACGCCCACGACGCCGTGCGCGCGTCGATGCCGCGCGCGCCGAAGCGCGTCGCGATCATTCCGCACGGCATCAACCCCCGCTTCGACCTCGCCCCGCGGCCGCAGCTCGCCCTCGCTGAATACTCGTACGAGAAGCCCTTTCGGTGGCTCTACGTGTCCACCGTGACGCGCTACAAGCACCAGTGGGCGGTGGCCGAGGCGATGCGTTCGCTGCGCGCCGAGGGGCTCCCCGTGGCCGTCGAGTTCGTGGGCCTCGGCGACGACGCACAGTCGGTGAATGCGCTCTCGTCGCGGCTCAACGCATACGACCCGCACGGCGCGTGGTCTTCGTGGAAGGGTCACCTGCCCTTCACCGAGATCGTCGAGGCTTACCGTCGCGCCGACGCCGCCGTGTACGCGTCGTCGTGCGAGAACATGCCCAACATCCTCCTCGAGTCGATGGCGTCGGGCCTGCCCGTCGCGTGCTCCGACCGCGGACCGATGCCCGAGCTCATCGGCCCCGCCGCGGTGTACTTCGACCCCGAAGACCCCACCGACATCGCCCGCGCCATGCGCGCGATGCTCCGCGACCCCGCGCTCCGCGCCCGCGTCGCCGCCGAGGCCCACGCCCGCGCGCTGCGCTTCTCGTGGCCGCGCTGCGCGGGCGAGACCTTCACGTTTCTCCGCGAGGTCGCACAGTCGGCCGCGCACGTTCGCTAGCTACAGGTAGAGGCCCCCCGATGCTCCAGGTCGTTCAAGATGTTCGCAGCGGCAAGACGGGGGTTCGCGAGATCCCCGACCCCGTGGCCGCTCCCGGTCAGGTCGTGGTCGCCGCCGCCGCGTCGCTCGTCTCCGCAGGCACCGAGCGCTACGTCGTCGAGCTCGCGCGCAAGAGCCTCATCGGCAAGGCCCGCGAGCGGCCCGACCACGTGCGCCGCGTCATCCAGAAGGTGCAGCAGGAGGGGCTGCTCTTCACCGCGCAGCAGGTGATGGCCAAGCTCGACGAGCCCATGCCCCTCGGGTACTCGTCGGCGGGCGTGGTGCTCGCCACGGGCCGCGGCGTGCAGGAGTACAAGCCCGGCGACCGCGTCGCCACCACGGGCCCCCACGCGGGCATCGTGAGCGTCTCTCGCATGGGCTGCGCGCGCGTGCCCGACAACGTGACCTTCGAGCAGGCCGCGTACACCTCCGTCGCCTCCATCGGGTTGGAGGGTGTGCGCCTCGCGAAGGTGACCCTCGGCGAGCGCGTGCTGGTGATCGGCCTCGGGCTCATCGGCCAGATGGTGGTCGCGATGCTCAAGGCCTCGGGCTGCCGGGTCTTCGGCACCGACATCGACCCCGCGAAGCTCGAGCTCGCCAAGACCTTCGGCGCCGACGCGGTGGGCGTAGGCTCGCCCCGCGACGCCATCAAGAACTTTGCCGGCCCGCAGGGCGTTGACGCCGTGATCATCACGGCCTCCACGAAGGACAACGGGCCCATCGAGTTTGCCGCCGACGCCGTTCGCACGCGCGGTCGCATCGTGCTGGTGGGCGTCACCGGGCTCAACGTGCCGCGGCCTCCCTTCTTTATGAAGGAAATCGAGTTCACCGTCTCGTCGTCGACGGGTCCGGGCAGGCTCGATCCGCAGTACGACGAGAAGGGCGTCGACTACCCCTTCGGCTTCGTTCGCTGGACGGCGCAGCGCAACATGGAGAGCGTGCTCGACATGATTTCGGCGGGCAAGCTCCCCGTCGAGAAGCTCACGTCGCACCGCTTCCCCGTCGAGCGCGCGGCCGAGGCGTACGACCTCATCACGTCGGGCTCGCCGGTGCTCGGCGCGATCATCGAGTACCCCGAGGCGCCCGCGGTCCCGAAGCGCCGCATCGACCTCAAGTCGTCGAAGCGCGCGGGCTCCGGCGACATCGGCGTGAGCCTCATCGGCGCGGGCAACTACGCGCGCGTGGTGATGATCCCCGCGCTCGCGAAGGTGGGCGGCGGCGTCGCGTGGCGAGGCATGTGCACCGCCCGCGGAATGAACGCCGAGCACTCGGGCCGCAAGCTGGGCTTCTCCTTCGCGACCACCGAGGCGACCGAGGTGTTCAACGATCCGGGCACGAAGGCGGTGTTCATCGCCACGCGCCACGACCTGCACGCCGAGCTTGTGATCGAGGGTCTGCGCGCGGGCAAGCACATCTTCGTCGAGAAGCCGCTGTGCATCTCGGCGGCGGAGCTCACGCGCATCGCGGCCGTGG
>CANMAT010000356.1 GCA_947494865.1 Deltaproteobacteria bacterium | reverse complement strand
GAGCGGCCCGGCGTGCACGAGAAGGTGCCGCCGCGGCGCCAGTTGCACTCGCGATCGACGCCGCCCCACGTCGCGGTGGTGCAGGCCGCCGTCGGGTCGCCGGTGGGAACGGGCACGTCGGGCACGCTCGCGTCGACGGGGCCGCCGCCGAGGCACGAGAGCACGGCGTTTTGCTGCGAGGTGCACGCGGTGAAGTTGGCCGTGGTATCCGAGCACGAGACCGGCGAGTCGCCTGCGCACGCGAAGAACGCGTTGACCGCCCCGGTGCAGGCCGGGGGCACCGACGAGAGCGCGGCGCACTGGGTGGAGCAGCTCGCGAAGGCCGACGCGCACGACGCCATGGTCGCGAGGCGCGCGCACGCCCGCGAGCACGCGTCGCCGACGGGCACGTCGGGGCCCACGGTGGAGTCGGGGCCGACGGGCACGTCGGGGCTCACGGGCACGTCGGGGCCTACGGGCACGTCGGGGCCCACGGTGGCGTCGGGCGTCACGCTCGCGTCGACGGGCGGCATCGCGGCGAGGCACGTGAACAGGGCGATCTGCAGCGACTCACAGCCGCCGAAGTTGGGGGTGTCGTCGGCACAGGTGATGGTGGCGGTGTTGGCGCACGCGGCGAAGGCCGCCGACTGCGCGCTGCACGCCGGCGCGTTGACGAAGGTGTCGTTGCATTCCATGAGGCAGGAGGCCAGGTCGCTGGGGCACCCCGAGGCCGCCGTGACGCGCGCGCAGAGCGCCGTGCACGTGCCCATGGGGACCACCGTGGAGTCGCCGGGTGTCGAGGCGTCGGGGTCGGTCGTGTTGCCCCCGCCGCCGGAGCTGCCGCGCGCGCTGCACGCGGTGAGGCTTACGAGGAGCGCGAGGCCGAAGGTGAGCCGAGGAAGTCTCATGGCGCGCGATGGTACCCGGACACCTACGGGTGACAAGCCATCGCACGACGTTCTCGGGGCGTATCAGAACGTGACGGAGAGGTCGGCGCCGAGCACGCCGGGGCCGATGCGGGGCACGAACACCGCGCGCGGCGGGGCGACAGACCGCGGGCTGAGAGCCACCACGGCGGCGCCGATCGCGATGAGCCCCACGGCGGTCGCGCCGAAGGCCCACGCCACGGTGCGCGAGCGGGCGTTGCGCTCGCAGGTGTCGACGACGGTCGCGAGGTCGGAGCCCGGAGAGACGCCCGCGCGCGCGAGTTCACAGACCGTGCTCGTCTCGAGGGGGCGCAGCCCCGCGTCGTTGGGGGCGTTCACGCGGTTGTTGTAGGTGATCCACTCGCGCAGCGAGGTCGACGCGTCGTGCTGGCGCCACGTCTCGCTCCAGGCGAACGCGCTGGCTACGCCCGCGCCCACCCCGATGGCCACAGCGCCCCAGCCGAGCACCGTCTGTACGGGCAGGCGCGCCGCGGAGGTCACCCGGGGGAACGGGGTGCGCGCCCCGCGGGCCCGCGACTGGGCGCCCGCGCTCGGGGCGAGGCATAGGCCCGTGAGGGCGAGCGTGAAGACAAACTCCCGGCGATTCATGACGTGGCGCCATCGTCGCGCGCTCGACGCGCCGGTACAAACTTCTAACGACGCGAAGGGGGTACTTCGCGACGCACCGCGGGTGCAACTTCGCACCACGGTGCGCGCTCGACGCCCTCGACGCGCCCCGAGCGTTGCCGGTGCGCTTCCCAAAGCCTTGAGAATGGCCTAGTTTCGCCTTGGGAGTCACCCGTATGGCCAACGATCTTTCGGTTGTTCGCTCACCAGCCGCGCCCTCGTACGACGCCGCCCTCGCTCCGCGGCAGCACGTAAGGCTCGGCGCCGATGGTCTTGTGTCGTCTGCCGCGCAGGAGGTCGAGGCGCCGCGCGAGCCCTCGGCCAACGTGCGCGCGCGGGTCGAAGAGGCGCGCGAGCCCGCGGGCTACAAAGAGCTCGAAGAGACGCTCGCGCAGATGAACAAGGCCGTTCAGCGCCTCGAGCCGCACCTCGAGTTCTCGTTCTCGACGGAAGACAACCGGCTCGTCGTGAAGCTGGTCGACGGCATCAAGAACGAGGTGCTGCGGCAGATGCCCCCCGAACACATGCTCAAGCTCTCGCGCAGGCTCGACGACCTGCGCGGGCTCCTCTTGAACGAGATCGGCTGAGGGCGCCGCGGCGCCCCGTCGCTACACGTCTTCGCGGCAGAGCACGAAGTAGTGATCGAGCGCGCGCTCTCCCTTGTAGGCCGCGCCGATGGAGACGTGCTTCGACACGAGGCGCATGTAGTCGCGCGTGCCCTGGTACACGAACATCTGCAGGCCCTTCGAGTTGGGCACCACGGGGGGCCACGTGTCGGCCACGGGCGCGTCGGGCACCTCGTAGTAGTCGACCACGATGTCGCCGCGCGAGGCCCACACGGGGTTGTCGCGGGTGCTCTTGGCGACGAAGTATCCCGGCCCGATCCACGGGCGCGACGAGCCTTCGTTGTAGCCGAAGAGGCGCTTCGCATCGCCGGTGGGGCGGCAGAAGCGCTTCTCGAACACGCGGAAGGTGCCCGGCAGGGGCAGGGTGTTCTTGCCGTGGTGGCGCACCTCGGTGCGGTCGGCGCGGTCGCTCGGAACGAAGTGTTCGAACGTGATCGGACCCGCCAGCGAGGCGCGGGTGTAGAGCGTGCGCTGCCGCGTGCGGTCGAGCGTGCGCGTGGCCGCGAGGCGCTCTTCGTGGGAGCGCGCGTCGAGCCAGGCGGCGATGTCTGAAATGCGGGTCGAGGGGTCGTCGAGCAGGGCGATGAGACTCATCGGAGGTGCGCGCACGCTATCACGGACAGCGCCGGAGAAATCACCTCCGATCGTGCCCCCACACGCGGCGCATGCGGCGCTCGAGGCGGCCGAAGAGAAGATGGTCGGAGGCGAGGCCCAGCGCGATGATCACCGCCATCACCGCGAGCACCAGGGCCATGTCGTGGAGCTCGCGGCCGAACTCGAGCACCTGCCCGAGCCCACCGGAGACGAAGAGCAATTCGCCCGCGAGGAGCGAGCGCCACGCGAAGGTCCACCCCAGGCGCGCGCCCGAGAGAACGCCGGGCAGCGACGCTGGGAGGATCACACGCCACCAGAGCGCCGCCCCTTCAGCTCCCATCGTGCGCGCGGCTCGCACCAGCAAGGGAGGTACGGTGTTGACCGCCGACTCCGTGGCCACGGCGATGGAGAGCAGCGAGCCGAGCACCACCACCACCTGAATGGCCATCTCGTTGAGGCCGAACCACAGGAGCGCGAGGGGCAGCCAGCACACCGACGGCACCGCCTGCAGGCCCAGCACCAGGAGCCCGACGGTCTCTTTCACGAGCTTCACCCGGGCGAGCGCGCAGCCGAGCGCGACGCCCGCCACCAGCGACACGCTGTAGCCCACCAGGAGCCGCGCCATGCTCTTCGCCACCGCGCGCGTCAAGATGCCGCTCTTGAAGCCCGTGTAGAGCGCCGCGGCCACGTCGTCGGGGCCCGGGAACAGGTACGACTCGCCGAGCCTAGATGCCGTCGCCCATGCCGCGATGAGAATCGCGAGGAAGGCCATTCCCCGCAGGTGTCCACGCATCGTCGAGCTCCTCCCGAATCACTTTCTCGATCTCGATCTTGAGCTCGCGCTCGACCACGGCCGACAGCGACGCCACGTCGCGGTCGTTGGGCTCGCGGGGCCGCGCGAGGCTCACCTCGAGGTCGCGCTTCACCCGCCCGGGGCGCGTGCCCATGATGATCACACGGTCACCCAATCGCACGGCCTCGCGCACGTTGTGGGTCACGAACACCACCGTCTTGCCCGTCTCGACCCAGATGCGCTCGAGCTCGCCATGCAGCACGTCGCGGGTCTGCGCGTCGAGCGCGGCGAAGGGCTCGTCCATCATGAGAATCGACGGGTCGTTCACCAGGGCGCGGGCGAGGGCGGCGCGCTGGCGCATCCCCCCGGAGAGCTCGTGGGGCTGCGCGTCGCGGTAGCGCCACAGGTGCACCATGCGAAGGTGCCGCTCGACGCGCGCGTCGCGCTCGGCCTTCGGCACCCCCGCCATCTCGAGCGGAAACGCCACGTTGCTGCGCACCGACAGCCACGGGAAGAGCGCGCTCTCTTGAAACATCACCGTGCGGTCGGGCCCGGGCCCCTCGACCCGCGCGCCGCGCACGCGCACCTCACCGCTCGACGGGTGCTCCAGGCCCGCGATGAGGTTGAGAATCGTGGTCTTGCCGCAGCCCGACGGGCCGCACAGGCACACGAACTCGCCGCGCCGGATCGTGAGGTCTACCGCGGCCAGCGAGGTGACCTCGCCGCCCCCCTCCCGCGGCCACGATTTGGTGACCGCGGCCACCTCGATGATCGGCGCGTCGCCCGCCTTCGCGTCTCTGTAAGTGTCTACCAAAGAAGAACTCTCGTTCAGCTTGGTAAACAATTCTCACGCCGAAGGCAACGCCCCGCTCAGCGGTTGTAGAGAATCACGTTGATGTACCGCGACTCGACGCGGCCCGGGTTCTCGTACGCGTGCGACACGTCGGCTTCGAAGTACACCGAGTCGCCCGCGGCGAGGTCGCACACCTCGTCGCCCACGTGCAGGCGCAGCGCGCCGGTGAGCACCGTGAGGCTCTCGCAGGTGCCCTTGGCGTGCGGCTCGCTCTGCGACGTGGCCCGGGGCTGCAGGCGCAGCTCGTAGCACTCGACCATGGGCGACGCGCCCGCGGGCGTGAGGGGCCGCGACTCGAGGCGCCCGTCGGCCGAGCGCAGCACCTGGGCGTCGCCGCGGCGGAGCACGCGCACGCGGTCGACGCGCTCCTCGCCGAGGAGCGACGCGAAGGGCACGCCGAGGCCCGCCGCGATCTTCCACAAGATGGCGATGGTGGGGTTGGTCTTGCTCGTCTCGATCTGCGAGAGCGTCGCGCGCGAGACCCCCGACCGCGAGGCCAGGTCGTCGAGCGAGAGCTCGCGCTGCTTTCTCAGCGCGCGGAGGTTCTCGGCCACGCGCCGGGTGAGCTCCGCGGCGCCGATCTCGTCGCCCTCGGCCCCCTCGGCGACGGGCCCGCGCCGGGTGGGGTTTGACACGCTGCCGGTCTTCGCCATAAAAGAAGTGCCTCCATTGTAGGAGAGGCGTCGAGGCCCGCGAGGGCGCTGAACTCTCTCGCCAACCCTACACGAAGCGCCCCCCGCGCGGCCACAACGGTCGCGCCGCGGGGCGACGCCGAGGCGATGCGATGACGGTGACGACGCCCGCCGTGCGCGGGGTGACGATCTGGTTCACGGGGCTCTCCGGGGCGGGCAAGAGCACGCTCGCCG
>CANMAT010000355.1 GCA_947494865.1 Deltaproteobacteria bacterium | reverse complement strand
CTCGGTGTCGGGGGCGAGCTCGTGGCCGCGGCGGTCGCCGTGGGCGCGGTGGCGATGGCGCCGCGGGCGCGCCGCATCGTCGTCGCGCGCGAGCGACGACGCGTCGTCGACGGCGGACGGCGTCGCGTCGGCGGGGCGCGCGGCCGCGTCGGGGGCGTCGACCACGACGGGCGTGACGGGCACCGCGGGCGGCGCGACGGGCGCCGCGAGGGGCGGCGGCGAGGGTCGCGCGACGAGGGCGGCCGCGGCGTCGCGCGCGGTGGCGCTCGAGCGCCCCTGGAGGGTCACCACGAGGGCCGCGCAGGCGAGCGCGACGGCGACGGTGAGCCCCGCCGCCACGAGCACCACCGGGCGCCGCGCGCGACGCTCGGGGGGCGCGTCGCTACGGCGCGGAACGGGCAGCGGCGAGAGGGAGCGGGCCTTCTTGTAAGGCGATGTGACGACGCGCGGCGGGTCGCTGCGCGCGGGGGCCGCGGCCTCGACGAGCGTGGAGGAGTGCGAGGCGTCAGGGGTGAGGTCCGACGGGGTGGGATCGCCCGCCGGCGGGGCCTGCACCTCGACGAGCGACGCGAGGCGCGGCGGGCGCACCGGAGGGCCGCGGTCGATCTGCATCGACGGGCGCGACGGCGACACGAGGCCCTCGTCGCGGCACACGTTGGTGGCGAGCAGCGCGTCGAGGAAGGCCTGCATCGAGGCGAAGCGCGCGGCGCGCTCGCGGGTGAGCGCCCGCTCGACGACGGCCACCACGTCGGAGGGCAGCGACGGGTCGCGCTCGGCGAGCCGCACGGGCTCGCGAAACTGGATCATCCCCACGGTGATGGTGCTGTTCTCGGCCTCATAGGGGAGCCTGCCCGAGAGCATCTCGTAGAGCACCACGCCCATGGCCCACACGTCGCACTGCGCGTCGATGAGGGTCACGTCGCCCATGGCCTGCTCGGGCGACATGTACGCCGGCGTGCCCAGCAGCATGCCCGTGCGCGTGCTGTTGGTGCCCCCTTCGGTGTTGTCGACCAGCTTCGCGATGCCGAAATCGATCACCTTGGGCACCTCGCGCCCGAGGCGGTCTACCGTGAGAAAGATGTTCTCGGGCTTGAGGTCGCGGTGAATGATGCCCGAGGCGTGCGCGGCCGCGAGCGCGTCCATCACGGGGATGGCGATGCGCATCGCGTCGAGGGGCGCCAGGCGCTGCCCCGGCTGATTGTCGAGCCGATCGGAGAGGGGCTCCCCCGAGAGAAACTCCTGCACGATGAAGGGGCGGCTCTTCTCGGCGTCGAACTCGAGGTCGAACACGTCGATGACGTTCTCGTGAACGACCTTCGTGGCGGCCTGCGCCTCTTGCCGAAAGCGCTGCCACACGCCCGCGTTGCGCACGAGGTGGGCGTGCAGGGCCTTGATGGCCACGCGGCGCCCGGTGTTGAGGTTCGTGGCCTCGTACACCTCGCCGTAGCCGCCCGATCCCAGCAGGCGATCGATGCGATATTTGCCGCCGCCGAGCGTCTGCCCGAGCAGCGCGCCCGCGTCGTCGGCGTTGTCTTCTACCAACATCGCGCGCAGTCTCGCACACGCCCCGCAACCGTGGGAAGCGCGCATCCGCGACGCCCGCTACGGCGCCGCCCGCGCGCACCGAAAGCCCACCCGGGGGCTCGCGGTCATGTCGGCCGACTGCGTGCGCGAGGCCGAGCGCTGCAGCGTCACGTCGTCGAGGTACGAGCCGCCGCGCACCGTGACCGTTGCGCCGCCGATTGCACACAGCGGGTCGCGCGGGGACGCTGCGCCCCAGCACGGCGCAGCGCCGTAGGCCGCGAAGCGGTCGGCGGTGAGCTCGGCGACGTTGCCCGCGAGGTCGTAGAGTCCCCCCGTGGCGGCGAAGCTCCCCGCGCGGCGCGTCGCGGCGCCGTCGTCGCCCGTGCAGTTGAAGCCCACCCAGCGCGCGCGGTCGCACGTCGCCGAGGGCTCGACGTCGCCCCAGGGGTAGAGCCTCCCGACGGGCGCGCCGGGCTCCGACACCGCGCGCCCCCGCACGGCGAACTCCCACTCGGCCTCGGTGGGGAGGCGGCCGCCGTCCCACACGCAGAACTCCTGCGCCGTCCACCAGTCGACGCCGTTGATCGGGTGCGCCTCACGCGCCGCGGCGCTCGTCGACCAGTTGTACATCGCGGTGCCCACCGCGGGCTCGCGCGACGCGGCCCCCCACGCGACGGAAGCCCCGTTGGGGTACGCGATGGGGCGCGCGCGCACCGCGGCCACGTCGGCGCTGCGCACCGTCCAGTAGGCGCGAAAGCGGGCCACCGTGACCTCGTGCGCGTCGAGCGCGAAGTCGCCCACCGCAACGTCGCGGACCGGCGGCGACGCGCCCGCCGCGCAGGTCGCCGACGGCGCCGTGGCGCAGTCGGTCGCGGCGCCGAGGGTGAACGCTCCGCCTGCGATCACCACCACGCCGCAGCCGGGCGTCGCCGCGGCCGCGCAGCTCCGTTGCACGGGCGCGCAGGGGCCGCCGTCGCAGCGCGGCGCATCGCTCACGTCGGATGCGTCGCTTACATCGCTCACGTCGCTCACGTCGCTCACGTCGCTCACGTCGAATGCGTCGCTCGCGTCGCTCGCGCTGGATGCGTCGAGTGTGTCGGGCGTCGTATCGGAGGGCGCGTCTCCCGCGCGGTCGAACACCGCCGCGTCGGCGGGGGGCACGGCGTTGCCCGTGAACGCGCGCAGGTCGGCGCCCGCGCGCTCGGCCGCCTCGCAGCGGCGCGCGTCGGGCACGCAGCGCTCGACCTCGGTGCACGCCACGCCGCGGCAGCTCGCCGCGAGGAGCATCTCGAGGCCCAGCGTTTCGCCTGCGCGAAAGTTCACCACCGCGCGCTGCGCGACCACCGCGTCGTTGCGGTTGCAGCGCGCCGCCGCGGCGCACCCCAGCACCTCGACCCACACGGGCGTGAGCGCGTCGGGATCGGACGCGATGAGACCGAACGACAGCGGCAATTGCCACTGCGAGGCCCCGACCCCGAGCGCCTCGGCGTGGTCTTTGAGCAGCGCCCCCGTTGGGCCGCTGCGACGCACGGTCACCGTGAGCGCCTGCAACGCCCCCGGATCGAGGTCTGATCGCACCGTCACCACGATCTCGGTGCGCGCCCGCGTGCACCCCGGCGCGGCGAGGGCCACGAAGCACAGCCCCCACGCGACCGCACGCGACCTCATCATCTCGCGCTCGGTCTATCATGCCGCAACGCGCGGCTTCAACACGCGCCGCGAGGCTGCGCGAGCAGGTCGCGATCAGCGCGAAGGGGGTCGTTCACGCGGCGCGGGCAACTGTGGTAGGCATCGGCGCGAGATGCGGTCGCTGTTTTTCGGGCTCGTGTTGTTGGCCTCGCTCGCTGCGTGCGGCGCGTCTCTGCCGCCCATCGCCCCCGCCGGGGCCCCCGTGTCGGCCGAGGCGCCGGTGATCGTGTACGGCACGCACTGGTGCCAGCACACGCGCGCCGCCCTCGACTACCTGCGCGGTCGCAACATTCCCGTGCGCTTCCGCGACGTCGAGCGCGACCCCGACGCCTACGACGAGATGGTCGCCCGCGCGCGCGCCGCCAACATCGCGACGGGGGGCATCCCCATCCTCTCCGTGCGCGACCGCATGCTCGTCGGCTACCACCAGGACGAAGTCGACCGCGCCCTTCAAGACTGATCGCGGTCGAAGCGCGCGAAGGCCTCGCAGAGGTGCCTCCGCGTGGCGCGCGGCGCGATCACGGCGTCGACGTGCCCGGCCTCCACCGCCCGCTGCGGGTCGAGGTGCGCGCGGCGCCACGCGTCGAGCCGCGCGGCCCGCTCCGCCGCAGGGTCCTCTGCCCGCGCGATCTCGTCGGCGTAGAGGGCGCTCACGGCCCCGTCGGCGCTCGTCACCGCCACCTCACACAGCGGCCACGCGAGGCACACGTCGGCGCCCGCCATGCGCGACGCTAGCGCCGCGTAGGCGCCCCCGTAGGCCCTGCGCAGCACGACCGTGACCCGCGGAACCGTCGCCGTCGCGTAGGCCCGCAGGAGGCCCGCCGCGCGCGCCGCGATGCCGCCGTGCTCCTGGTCGTCGCCGGGCAAGAAGCCCGGCGTGTCGACGAGGGTGAGCAGCGCGACTCCCAGCCGGTCACAGAGGGCGACGAAGCGCGAGGCCTTCGTGCACGCCTCGGCGTCGAGGCACCCCGCGAGCACCGCAGGCTGGCTCGCCACCACGCCCACCAGGCGCCCTTCGAGGCGCGCGAGGGCGCACACCACGTTGGGCGCGTAGCGCACATGCAGCTCCACGAAGCCCCCGCCGTCGACCACCGCGGCGATCACGTCGCGCACGTCGTAGCGGCCGCGCGCGCGCGCGACGATCGCGTCGAGCGACGGGGCCTCGCGCGCGACGGAGTCACCCGTGGCCTCTCGCACTGCGCGCGCACCGCGGCGCGCCGGGAGCAGCGCGAGGAGCCCCCGCGCAGACTCGATGCACGCGGCCGCGCTCGGCGCCGTGAGATGCGCCAGGCCGGTGCGCGCGGCGTGAACGTCGGCGCCCCCGAGCTCGTCGTCGGTGCACCGCACGCCCGTGACGGCCTCGGCCGCCGCGGCGGCGTTGAGCATCGCGCGCCCCGCGCCCTCGACCATGAGCACCACGTCGCCGAGCGGAGGCGCGAGCGCAGCGAGGCCCACGCAGGGCCCCGCCACCACCGCGATCTGTAGCGTCTGCGCGCGCGCGAGCTCGCGCAGCACCTCGGCGTAGGCGCCGAGGCCCGCGAGGCCCTCGTCGACGCGCGCCCCCGTCGCGTCGAGGAGGCCCACCACGGGGGAGCCCGTCTGCGCAGCGAGCGCGAGCGCCCGCGCGATGCGCGACGACTCGGCGCGCGTGAGCGCCGCGCCCGCGTGGGCGTACGCGAAGACCCGTCGCCCCGCGACTGCGCCCCACCCGACGCGCGCGCCCGGCTGCGCCCCGTCGAGCGCGACGAAGGTGCCCGCGTCGAAGAGCGCCTCGAGCGTCGCGCCGCGCGCGGGGTCCGTCTCCGCGGAGACCTCGTCGGGGTTCTGCCTCATCGCGCCGCGCGATAGCACGAAAGTGACGCCCGCCGCGCGGCCCGAGGCGCCCGCGAAGCGCGCTGCGGCATCTGAGCGAACACCCCATGCAACCCCTCCGCGCCCTCTCCCTCTCGCTCGTCGTGCTGGACGCCTGCTCGCGCGCCCCGACGCCCCCCGCCGCCCAACCCGCCGCCGCCCCCGCCCCCGTGGCCGCGCCGTCGGCCGCGACCGCCGAGGCGCCCGCCGCGCCCCCGGGG
>CANMAT010000354.1 GCA_947494865.1 Deltaproteobacteria bacterium | reverse complement strand
GCCTTCGAGGAGGAGGATGAGTTCGGCGGTGACGACCGCATCCTCCCGGGCGGCTATGTCGGCATCATCGACGGCCTCGCCCGCGGCCTCGATGTGCGCCTCGGCCACGCCGCGCGGCGCATCACCCGCTCGTCGCGCGACGTCCGCGTAGACACCGACCGCGGGACCTTCACCGCCGACCGCTGCATCGTCACGCTGCCGATCGGCGTGCTGCGCGCGGGGCGCGTGCAGTTCGAACCCGCGCTGCCCGCGAGCCACCGCGACGTGATCGCGCGCCTGGGCGTAGGGCTGCTCGACAAGGTCGCGCTGCGCTTCCCGCGTCGGTTCTGGCCGCGGGAAGCGCACTTCTTCTCGCACGCTCCGGCACACCCGCACGGTGTTCGAAGCTTCCTCAACGCCGCGCGCTGGAGCGGGGAGCCGGTGCTGGTGGCCCTCGTAGGCGCCGACGCCGCGCGCGCGCTCGAAGCTCGCGCCGACGCCGACGCGACGGCGCACGCGATCGCCTCGCTACGCGCGATGTTCGGCAGCGCGACCCCTGCGCCCGTGCGCTCCGTTGTCACCCGATGGAGCGCCGACCCCTTCGCGCTCGGCGCGTACTCGTGCGTCCCCGTGGGCGGCACCCACACCATGCGCGCGCAGCTCGCGGAGCCCATCGACGATCGCCTCTTCTTCGCGGGCGAGGCGATGCACCCGCGCTACCCCGCCACGGTGCAGGGCGCGCTCCTCACGGGCTGGGCCGCGGCGGATCGGCTGACGCGCTGGCCGTTGCCCGTAGCGCCCGCCGCAGTTGCGCGTTGACCCGTCCCCGCGCCTTGGCGTGTGATCGCCTCATGGAGGCTCCTGCCCCGCTCGCCCGCGCGCTCGCCTTGTCCCTCACCCTCACCTGCGGCGCCCCGGAGACGGTCGGCTGCCTCGGCTCCGGCGACCCCGCGTGTGTGCCGCCGTCCCCCTGCGGCGCGGTCACCTATGCGTGCACCCCGACGGCGCCCGCCCGCACGTACCGCATCGAGCGCGCCGCGCAGCGCCCGCCTGGCCTCGACGCCCTCGGCTCCGTCGGCGACCTCGTCCTCGAGAACGGCCTGGTCACCGTCGTCATCGACGCCGTCGACCACCCGCACCACCTCGCCACCTCCGGCGGCCACCTCCTCGACCTCGCGCCGCGCGGCTCCGACGACCACCTCAACGCCGTGTACACCGTCACCGGCATCCTCCCGCGCGACTCGGTGAAATACACCTCGCTCGAAGCGGTCGCGGCGTCCGGTGCGGCCGTGGTCGTCGCACGCGGCGTGCTCGACGGCGACCCGCGCGTGTCGGTGGTGACCCGCTACGAGCTGCGCGACTGCGACCCCGGCGTGCGCATCCGCACCGAGGTGTTCAACGGCGGGCGAACGACGGGGACGTGGTACCTCGCGGACGTGTGGTACTGGGGCGACCGCGGGGTCACTCCCTTCATCCCCGTGAAGGCCAACAACTTCGTCCACCCGCCGCTCGACCTCCTGGAGATCGACAACTCCTGGCGCTCGTTCCCGTGGATGGCCGCGTCGTCGCACAGCGCGCCCGACACCTCCTACGCCACCGTGTCGTGCTCGCGCCCCGAGCTCCAGGGCATTCAAGACAGCACCGTGTCGGCCGTCGGGCTCCCCCGTACGATCGTCCGGCCCGGCGAAGGGATGGTCTTCGAACGCCTCATCGTCGCCGCGCCCGGCGGCGGCATCGGCGGCGCCCAGCGCCTCGCCGCGGAGGCCCACGCCACGCTGAACCGCGGCGCCGTCGCCATCCTCTCGGGCCGCGTCACGCTCGCGGGCGGCGCCCCCCGCGACGACGACCGGACCACCTCCGTCATCGCCTACGAGCCCGCCCCCGAAGCGCCCGACGACGCCGCCGCGGGGACGGTCCGCGCGCAGACGGTCCCAGGCCCCGACGGCCGCTTCACGCTCGCCGTGCCGAAGGGGGCCGCCGTGCGCGTCCAGGTCCACCGCTTCGGCCGCGCCGTCGACGCCGGCCGAAGCGTGACCGCCGCCGACGCCGCGATGGACCTCGGCGACCTCACCCTCCCCACCCCCGCGAAGCTCGCGGTCACCGTGCGCGACGCCGCGGGGATGGCACTCGCGTCGGAGATCCTCGTGGTCCCCGTCGAGGGAGCCACCGCCCGCGACCGCGTCGAGGGGAGCTTCCACGGCGCCTACCGCGTCGGCTGCGCCCCGTACCTCGGCGCCCCCTTCGGCGCCTCGCCCGCGTGCAACCGGGCCCTCGCTTTCGAAGGGACCACACGCTTCGACGCCCCCGCCGGGACCTACTGGGTCTACGGCACCGCGGGCCCCGCCCACACCCTCGCCCGCGCCCGCGTCGAGCTCCGCGAGGGGCAGACGAGCGACGTGACGCTCCAGCTCCGAAGGCTCGACGGGGTGTTCCCGAGCGACGCGCTCACGGGGGACTTCCACGTGCACGGGGGTCGGAGCTTCGACGCGGCGTTCCCCGACCGCGACCGGGTGCAGAGCTTCATCACCGCGGGCGTCGACGTCATCACCGCCACCGACCACGACGTCTCCAACGGCTACGCCGAAGCCGTCGCGGCGCTCGAGGTCGGGAGCCGCGTCGTGGTGATGCCAGGCGTCGAGGCCACGCCGCTCGTCCCCTTTCTCAGGCCTCCCGGCGACACGTTTCCGCGCGTCGTCGGCCACTTCAACTTCTGGCCCATGCCCGTCGACCGAAGCGCCTTCAACGACGGGATGCCCTGGGACGAGCGCGTCGAACCCGGGCAGCTCTTCGACCGGATGCGCGCGCTCCTCGGCGACGACGGCGTGATGGAGCTCAACCACCCCACCGCGGAGTCGAAGGCCGGTCGCGACGAGGGCTACCTCCGCATGCTCGGCTACAACCCCACCCGCCCGCTCCCGATGCGCGACGACGGGAGCGCCGTCGGGATGATCTGGCGCCGCCCCGGCGGCCCCGGCGGCCACCGCAACATCGACTGGCAGGTGCAGGAGGCCATGAACGGCTCCGACGTGGTGCTCAACCTCACCTATCGCACGTTCTGGTTCGCGATGCTCAACCAGGGGCTCCTGCGCGCGGGCACGGCCAACAGCGACAGCCACTCGCTCGTCACCGAGCAGGTCGGCTACCCCCGCAACGTCGTGCTCGCGGGCTTCGACCGCGCCTCCTTCGACCGCGCCCGCTTCAACCGGGCCGTCCGCGAGGGCCGCATGGTCGGCACCAACGGACCCTACATCGACGCGCGCGTCGTGGATGCCATGGGCGTCGCCCGCGGACCCTCGCTCGAGGCCTTCGCGCCCCGGGCCGACGCCTCCCTCGCCGTGGAGGTCCGCGCCGCGCCGTGGATCCCCGTCACCGAGGTGCGCTTCGTCGTCAACGGCGCCGTGGTCCGAACCATCTCCGGCGCCGAGATCCAACGGCCCGCCGACCCCTTCGGCGCCGACGGGGTCGTGCGCTGGCGGGGGTCGCTCCCCCTCGCCCAGCTCACCGGCGGGCGCGACGCGTGGATCGTCGTCGAAGCCGGACTCCCGCTGCCCGAAGCGCGCGACCTCGAGGACGACGACGGCCTCGTCGACCACATCGACGGCGACGGCGACGGCGCCATCGACGACCGACACCTCGCGCGACCGCGGGAGAGCGACCCCCGCTTCCACGTCGACGTGGTGTCCCCGGGGACGCTCCCCTTCGCCTTCACCAACCCCCTCGTCGTCGACATGGACGGCGGCGGCTGGAGGGCCCCCCGGTGAGCGCCCGCTCCCGCTGCATCACCGCCCTCGTGGCCCTCTCCCTCGCGCCCGCGACGGCCCTCGCGCAGCGCTGCACGCGAGGCCGGGCGGGCGTTCCCATGGCCGTCCCGCTCACCCTCGGCGAGGCGGATTTCGGCAACACCCCGTCCCCCTGCGGCGACCTCCGCGTCGCCCTCGACGTGCGCGGCGGCGCCATCATCGACACCGCGGACTTCTACGGCTTCCTCTCGGGCGAGGCGGTCTTCTCGGCCAACGTCCCGCTCACGCGCCGCGTGTGGCTCTCGGGCTCGCTCGCGGCGCCTCGCTTCCGCTACGCGCCCAACGCCACGCTGGTGGGGACCGACCTCGGGGTGGGCGCCTCGACGCTCGGCGTCCACGTGGGGCTCCTCCAGCGCGAGGGCCTCGTGGTCTCGACGTGGCTGCGCATCCTCCTGCCCACCGAGTCGGTGTGGGAGCACAGCGTGCGAACGGGGCTGGAGCCCGGCGTGGCCGTCCTCTGGCAGCCGCGGCAGCGCGTGTCGGTGATGGGGTCGTTCTCGGTCCCGGTGCAGCTCTCCTTCCTCGGCGGGAGGGGCATCGCGTACGGGACGGCGCGCGCCTCCGTCGACGCCTCGGTGCTCGTCGGAACGTGGTTCGAACCGACCCTCGGCGTGGAGGTGCGCGTCGGCAACGACCCCGACGGCGCGCTCGAATACCTCGCCGGGCGCCTCGCGCTGCGCTTCCACCTGGGGCGCGGTGTGGGCGTTCACCTGAGCGGGCTGGTGCCCTTCGCAGGCCTCGAGCGCACCCTCGCGCGCGGCGCCCTCGGGGTGTGGGTCGGCTGGTAGACTATTTCCCGATGCACAACACCGATCAGATCGCCCAGTGGAACGAGCGCTCCGGGCCCCGCTGGGTCGCTGCGCAGCGCCTGCTCGACGGCCAGCTCGAGCCCTTCGGCCGCGCCGCCCTCGGCCGCCTCCCACTCCGCCGCGGGATGCGCGTGCTCGACGTGGGCTGCGGCTGCGGCGCGACCTCCTTCGAACTCGCCGACCGCGTCGGCGACGGCGGCCGCGTCACCGGCTTGGACGTCTCCGCCGTGATGCTCGCCCGCGCCCGGGAGCGCGCCGCGGGGCGCGTCGACGTGAACTTCGTCGAGGCCGACGCGCAGACGCACGACCTCACCGGGCGCTACGACGCGCTCTTCTCGCGCTTCGGGGTGATGTTCTTCGACGACCCGGTGGCGGCCTTCCGTCGGCTGCGCGGGGCCCTCGTCGAGGGCGCGCCCGTGGCCTTCGTCGCGTGGCGCGACGTGAAGCTCAACCCGTGGATGACCGTCCCCCTCGCGGCGGCCGCACCCCTGCTCGACGCGCCGCCCTCGCCCTCGGCCCCCGGCGCCCCGGGCCCCTTCGGCTTCGCCGACGACGCGCGCGTGTGCGGGATCCTCGCCGACGCGGGCTTCCACGACGCGAAGGCCGAGGCGCTCGACCTCCCGATGCTGCTCGCGGGCGGCGGCGTAGACGAGGCGCTGGAGGTGTCGCTCCAGGTGGGCGCCTGCGGCCAGATCGT
>CANMAT010000353.1 GCA_947494865.1 Deltaproteobacteria bacterium | reverse complement strand
GTCACCGCCTGGAGCCGTGTGAGCCTCGCGCGCGTCCGCGTCGACGCGTACCGCCGCATGCTCGAGGCCTCGCAGACCCACCGCCGCGGCGTGCGCACGCTCACCACCGAGGGCACCGACCCGCTCGCCTCCGTGGCCGCCGCAATCGACGGGTCCGTCGAGCCCGCGCGCCAGGGCGAGACGCGCCTCGTGCTGTCGAGCGTGCGCGCCCCCACCGCGGTGCTCACCGACCTCGTCGCCGCGACCCTCGCCGAGCGCCACGGCGACCACGTGCTCGTGGTGAGCTTCCCCCGCCCCGGCGACGCCTCGCGGCCCCCGCTGCGCGTCGCGGGCAACGTCGCCTGGGTCGAGCTCGCCACCGACGACGCCGCGGCCCCCGCGCGCCTCGGCGAGCTCCTCGCGCGCCTGGGCGCCCGCTTCGACTACGTGCTCCTCAACGCCGCCGAGCGCGGCGACGATTTTCTCGCGGGCATCAAGGCCCGCGTCGACCGGGTGGTGCACCTCACACACGACACGTACGCGCCCCTCCCGACGCGCGCCCTCGACGACGTGCCCGTGCTCCACGCGGTGCTCCTCGGCGCCCCGAAGCCCCGCCGCGACGTCACCACCATGCCCACCATGCACAGCGGCACGGTGCGCCTGCGCCTCGACATCGACACCCTCGCGCGGCGCCGCGGCGCCACCCTCGCGGACCTGCTCCCCCACGAGCGCGACGGCCTCGAGCGCCTCGCGCGCGCCGTGAGCAACCGCCGGGTGGGGGTCGCCCTCGGCGGCGGCGGCTCGTGGGGCTTCGCGCACCTCACCCTCCTCACCCGCATGAAGGCCGCGGGCGTGCCCGTCGACATGGTGGCAGGGTGCAGCTTCGGCGCCCTCGTGGGCGCCTACTGGTGCGCTCTCGGCGAGCGCAGCGTGCGGCTCCTGGTCGAGCGCGGCGTCGCCCTCTCCGCCGCCGCCGTGGGGAGCGTCGCGAGCTCGAGCGCCGTCGCGTACCTCGTCGAGCGCGACCTCGGCAGGCTGCGCCTCGAAGACTTTGAAATCCCTTTCTTTCCTGTGTCTACCGACGTGGCGACGGGCACGCAGCGCGCCATCAAGAGCGGCCCCGTCGGCCGCGGGGTGCGCGCGAGCAGCGCCTTTCCGGGCATCTTCGGGCCCGTGACCAGCCGCGGGGTGCGCCTCGTCGACGGCGGGATCATCAACAACGTGCCCGAAGACGTGCTCGTCTCCGAGGGCGCCGACCTCGTGGTGGCCTCGAACATCGTGTCGCAGCCCTCGGCGATGCGCGCCGTGCCGCAGCCCCTCTTCCCGGGCGCCCTCGGCCGCGCGGCGCACGAGCTCAACCCCTTCGGCCGCATGAGCGACCTCGTGCGCTCTACGCTGATTCTCATGCACTCTGCGGGCAGCCGCGACGCCCACCTCGCCGATGTGACCTACAACGCCGAGCCCGTCGCGCACCTCCCGTGGGATTTTCTTCACGGGCGAGACATCATGGACAAGGCCGCCCCCGAGGTCGACCGCGTGATGGTCGACGTGCGCGAGGCGTGGGGCCACCTCGCGCGCTCCGCGTCGCGCCGCGAGGTGCTCGTCGCCGCCCACCTGGAGGCGCCGTGATCCCCGCGCGCATCGTCGCGACCGCGTCGCACCTCCCGGGCCCCCCGGTGCCCAACCGCGACCTCGCCGCGGCCCTCGGCGGCCTCGACCCCGCCGTGCTCGAAGGCAAGACGGGCATCGCCACGCGCCACTGGATCACCCCCGGCACCACGGCAGCGTCGATGGGCGCGAAGGTGCTGCGCGATGCCCTCGACCGCGCGGGCCTGCGCCCCGTCGACCTCGCTCGGGTGATCTTCGTGAGCACCTCGGGCGGCGACCACCTGTGCCCCGCCACGGCCAACGACGTGTGCCTCGCGCTCGACCTCGACGGCTCGTGCGACTGCTTCGACGTCAACAACGCGTGCATGGGGTTTCTCTCGGCCCTCGACATCGCCGCGCGCTCCGTCGCCACGGGGATGGGCCCCGTGGGCATCGTTGTGGTCGAGACGCTCTCGCCCTTTCTCTCCCCCGAGAACCCGCGCCCCTACCTCGTCGTGGGCGACGCCGCGGCGGCCGCCGTCATCGGCCCCGGGCGCCCGGGCGAGGGCATTCTGGCCATTCGTATGGGCAACCGCGGGAGGCTCAACGGCTCGGTCACCATCGGGCACCCGGGCCTCAGCGGCGCGCGCGAGCTCATTCAGTTTGCGGCCTCGCACAACGACCTCACGGCCTTCGCCACCGCGGCCCTCAAAGACAGCACCGACGCCGTGCTGCGCGACGCGGGCTGCACCCTCGACGACGTAGACTGGGTGCTCACCCACCAGCCCAACGGGCGCATGCTCGAGCGCATCGTCGAGCACCTCGGGGTGCCCGCGCACAAGGTCGTCCCGGTGGTGCGCGAGATCGGCAGCGTGGCCGCCGCGTCGATCCCCGTGAGCCTCGACCGCTTGTACCGCACGCGCGACGTGAGGCCCGGCCACAAGGTGCTCCTCGCGGGCGTCGGCGCGGGCATGTCGTACGGCGCGGCGCTCTACCAGGTGGCGCCGTGAGCGGGCTCTCCAAGGGAGCGCGCCTCGCGCGCGCCGCGTGGCTCGGGTACTGGAGCGCCATGCGCCGCTACCACCGCTACGAGGTGGTGGGCGAGGAGCACCTCGCCGCCGCGCGCCCCGCGCTCCTCGTGGGGTACCACGGCCGCCCCATCGCCCACGACCTCTGCATGCTCCAGGTGCACCAGTGGGAGCGCGACGGGCGCATGCCCCGCGCGTTTATTCACGGCGCCTTCGAGCGCAACCCGGTGCTGCGCGCCCTGATCGACGGCGTGGAGTTTCTCACCGGCGACGAGGCCCAGCTCCGCGAGGCCATCGCGCGCGGCGACCTGCTCATGGTCACCCCCGGCGGCACGCGCGAGGGCTGCCGCAGCGCCCTGCACCGCTACGAGGTCGACTGGGGCGACCGCCGCGGCTACCTCAAGCTCGCGGCGAAGCACAAGCTCCCGATCATTCCGTCGGCGGCCACCGGGGTCGACGACATGTTCGTGGGCCTCAACAACGGCGACGCGTGGAGCCGTCGGCTGCGCGTGCCCCACCGGATGCCCGCGTGGCTGGGCGTCGGGCCGCTGGGCCTGTGGCCCCTGTCGCCGCCCTTCCCCGTGAAGGTCACGCAGCGCATCGGCGCGCCCATCACGGCGCACCTCGACGCGGGCGTCGACCTCCGCGACCCCGCCACGCTCGACGCGCTGCACCGCGAGGTCGCGGGGGCCGTTCAGGGGTTGCTCGACACGGCGCGCGGCCGCCACCCTTCGCCGCACACTTCGCGATGACACAGTGGGCATTGATTCTCGGGGCGTCGACGGGCACGGGAGCCGCGGTGGCGCGGGTCGTGGCCGAGCGGCAGGGCTTCAACGTGTTCGGCGTGCACCGCGGGCGGCACCCCGCCGAGGCCGTCGAGGTGACGCGCGCGGTCGCCGCCCTCGGGCGACGGTGCGTGCTGCGCGAGGCCGAGGCCGGCACCGCCGACGCGGCCGCGGCGGGCGCCGACGAGCTCCTCGCCGTCGCGGGCCCGCGGAGCGTGAAGCTCTTCGTGCACTCGCTCGCCAACGCGTCGCTAGGGCGCCTCGTTTCGCGCGACGCCGAGCAGCTCTTGCCCGCGCAGTTTCACAAGACCTTCGACTCCATGGCCCACTCGTTTGTGTACTGGGTGCAGGCCCTCGTCGCGCGGGATCTCCTCGCGCCCGAGGCGCAGCTCCTGGGGCTTTCGAACCCCCTCGTCGACTCGATGGTGCGCAACGGCGCGCTCATCACGGCCACCAAGGCCGCCCTCGAGGTGTACGTGCGCCACCTCGCCTTCGAGCTCGGCCCGCAGGGCCATCGGGTCAACCTCTTGAAGTTCGGCGGCGTGCTCACCACCGCGTCGGAGCGAACGTTCTCGGGCGAGTCCAACGAGGCCCTGCGCAGCGTGCTCCCGCGGGTGATCCCCGCGGGTCGCATGGTCACCCTCGACGAGGTGGCGCGCTTCGTCGCCGTGCTCGCGGGCGACGACGCCCGGTGGTTCAACGGCGCCACCATCGATTTCACGGGCGCCCAGTCGCAGAGCCTCTTCGACGCCCTCCTCTACCCCGAACGCCCCTGACCAAAGGCCCGCCGATGAGCGCAGACGTCACCACGATTCTCAGCCAGGCAGACATCGACGCACTCAAGGCCCGCTACGAGCTCCCGGTTATGCTGGGCGCGAGCCGCGCCGCGGTGGCCGCGCCGTATCCCCCGTCGAAAGACTACGTCGAGTGGATCATCAAGAACCTCTACGAAGGCGGCAGCGTCGCCCCGAGAGACCGCGAGCGCACGCTCATCGCCCTGCTCGCCTCGCAGAGCACGGGGCACTCCCTCATGCTCGCGGTGCACCTCTACTGGGGCCTTATGGAGGGCCTCTCGATCGCTGAGATCGCCGACACCCTCGCGCTCTCGGGCGTGTACATGGGCCTGCCCCACTACACCGCCGCGCTCGGCACCCTCACCGGCACCCTCAAGATCCTGGGCGACCTCGTCGCGCGCGGCGCACCGCTCGATTCGAAGAGCGTCGTCGGCGCGCTGAAGGGCGCGATCCAGCCCGACATCCGCCCGCTCACGCCCTGAGCCCCGTCGGCGTCGCGCGAACCGCGCGGGACGTTGCGTCGCGCGCGCCGGTCGTCGATATACTCTCGGCCGCCGCCCCACACCCGTGACGAGGGAGTCTCTTCGTGATCGTTCGCCCGCGACATCTTGCTTCACTGCTCTGCGCCCTGCCCCTCCTCGCGAGCTGCGGCTCCGCAAGCACCGGGACGCCCTTCTACGACGACGACGTCGCGAGCGACAAAGGCACCGCCGACGTCGCGCCCCCCGACGCGGCGCCCGACGTGGCGACCCCCGACGCCGCGCCCGACGTCACCCCCGACGCGACCTCCATCGACGCCCCCGACGTCGCGCCCGTCGATGTGGCCCCCGACCTCGCGCCCGTCGATGTAGCCCCCGACCTCGCGCCCGTCGATGTAGCCCCCGACACCTCGTGCCGCACGCGCTGCTCGGGCTTCTGCTCCGACCCCGACGTCGACGTTCACAACTGCGGCCTCTGCGGCAACGACTGCACCCTGCGCGCGGGCGTCGACGGCGCGCGCGTGCGCTGCGAGGCGGGGCGCTGCGTGTTCGCCGGCGCGTGCCTGCCGGGCCGCGCCAACTGCACCGGCAACCCCGACGACGGCTGCGAGGCGCTGGTCACCACCGCAGCGCGCTGCG
>CANMAT010000352.1 GCA_947494865.1 Deltaproteobacteria bacterium | reverse complement strand
GCTCACCCCCGGCTGTACGTAGGTGCTCACCCGCTCCGCGGGTTGCACGTTGCCGTGGGGTACCGACACCCTCACGACGGTTCGTGCATTGAAGGCGATGGGGGTGTTCTGCGTGATCGCGGGAGTCCAGCGCCGCAAGCGCTGCAACCTGCGAAGCAGGTGACGACTCACGTACAGCCGGGGGTGAGCTGCATTGGTCGCGTTCATGGGCTCCGGCGAACCCCCGCCCGGGGGGCGCAGCAATCGGTATCCCACAGCCCATCATGCCTTGCCCCGCCCCCGCTGAGAATTCTGGGAAGGATCAGTGTTTCAACACGCGGCCGCAGCGGCGCAAATCTCGTGGTGAATCATCCAGGTTCAACCCGCGGGAACAGCGAGTGACCACGGCAGCGCGCGCCCTCACGCGCCCCTCCGCGCGTCGCGGGCGACCTCGGCGAGGCGCGCCGCGGTGCGTGCGGCGTCGACGGCACCGCCGCGCGCGTCGCACCAGGCGCGCACGCCCACCGCGCGCATCGCTTCGAACACCTCGGCGAGGCCTTGCGAGGCCTTGGGGTTGCGAAACCAGTCTTCGTCGTAGCGGGCGCGCATCGCGTCGACCACGAGGGGCTCGACGCGCGCGCCGAGCGTGCGCGCCGCCGCGGGTGCGCCCCAGAAACCACCCGCTTCGCACATCCACGCCGCCGTCCACGGGGCCCACGCGGGCGGCGGGGCCGCGCCCCACGCGCGCATGAGCTCGTCGTGGAAGCGCGCCGCGGCCTCCGGGCCCTTCGCCAGCACGTGCGCCGCGAAGCGCGACCGCGCGGCGTCGAAGCGCACGCGGAGGATCTCTCCGTGGGCGGCCTCGAGCATCACGCGCTCGCGCGGCGCCGCGTCGACGCCGGCCTCGCGCTGCAGAAACCTGCGCTCGCCCAGGAGCCGTCGCCCGAGCGCGTGGGCCACGCCGTCGACGGCGCGGTCGCACCCGCGGCGCACGCCCGCGAAGGGCCCGCGCGCCGTGACCGACAGCGTGGCGACGGAGAGCGAGCCCATCACGTCGGCGGCGCCCCAGGCCGACAGGGAGGCCCTCCCCGCGACGAGGGCGCGCTCGCCGGGGGCGGTGACCCGCGCGAACACGCCGCGCGCGCCGGGCGCCGCGGGGCGCAGGTCGTCGACGACGCCGCGCAGGGCCGCGTCGAGGCCCACGCGCTCGAAGGCGCGCGCGCCGAGGGAGGCCCACGTGGCCGACGGGATCGCCGCGAGCGTCGCGGGGCCCTGGAGCGTGCGCAGGCGGTCGGCCCAGGTGAGCCGCGCGCGGTCGATGAGCAGGCCGCGGCACACCCACGCGTCGAGCTCGCGGTAGAGGTCTTCGGTGGCGTCGACGATGTCTCCGTGGCCCCCGTCGGCGAGGCCGAGCGCGGTGACGAGCGACGGGTCGAGGGCGCCCAGCGAAGTTCGCACGGCGTCGATGACGGCGCGCGCCTCGTCGCGCAGCGCGGCGGCCTCGGCGGTCGACGCGAGCTGCACGGCCTCGCGGCGGGCGGGGTTGGGCTCGACGAGGGTGGCGGCCTCGACGGCGTCGAGGGCGAGGGAGGTGTCGTCGGTGCGCAGCACGACGGGGCAGCGGTCGACCTCGGCGAGGAGGGCGCGCCACGCGCGGCGACGCGACGCCGTGAGGTGCGTCTCGGCGAGGAGGGCCGCGCGCCACGGGTCGACCTCGCGCGTCGCGTTGGCGCGCTCGCCCACGGAAGACACGTCGGGGAAGCGCGGCGGGTGCTCCGGGGGAGCGGCCCCGGTGGCGCGCGTGCGGGCCTCGTCGGCGTCGACCGCGAGGGCCTGAACGGCCGTAATTTCCAGTGCTTCGAGGGAACGCTCGGCTCTCATGCCTCTCGGTCTTATGCCCGCGAGGCCCGCGGTATCAAGCGCCGCTTCGAGATACGGACCTTCAGCGCGGCGCGGCGGGCGCGGCGGCGGCGCGCGACGTGTCGACGTCGATCGCGCGCACGGCCTCGGCGAGGCGCACGCGGCGCTCGCTCATTTGCGCGTCGAGCTCGACGACGCGGCGGGTCATCTGGTCGAGCTGCGTGGCCACGCGGGCGAGGCGCGCGGTGAGCTGCGCGCGCAGGTCGGCGGCCTGCGGGTTGCGCTGAATGGCCGTGAGGTTGGCGCGGGTCTCTTCGGCGTTCTGCTGGAGGTCTTGACGGCGCTGCTCGAGGTCGGCGCGCTCGCGGGCGCGCTCCTCGATCTGGCGTCGCATGTCGAGGGCGGTGCGCAGCGCGGCGGCCACGTCGTCGGCGGGATGCCCCTCGCGGAGGTACTGCTCGATGGCGAGGCCCGCCTGCTCGTCGGAGAGGTCGATGGTCACGGTGAAGGGGCTGCGCGTCGTGACGAGCAGGTCGAGGTGTCCCCGCGCGGGCACCGCGGCGGGCACGAGGGCGCCGCCGTTGGCGAGCTCGGTGCCGGCGGGGGGCTCGTGCATCTGGGCGCCGTCGAGGGCGTGGCGCACGAGCACGCGGGCCTCGCGGTCCATGCCGTTGCGGAGGCGGTAGGTGGTGCGCCACACGGTGAAGCGCTCCACGGTGAGCGCCTCGCGCTGCATGCGAACGAGGCGCACGCCCTCGACGGCCGACGCGGCGCTGTGATCGACGGCGAGGGCGCGCTCGAGGGCGAAGGGCACCGTCGTGGTGGCCCCGTCGGGCAGCGGGTCGAGCATGCCCTGACCGAGGAACGCCCCCTCTTCGAAGATGGCCAGCGGGCCGCGCTCGAGCAGGGCGCCGGTGCGGTTTTCGAAGCGCGCGACGTGAAAGGGGTGGCTCACCGAGTCGGCCACGCCGGGGTCGGGCGCGAAGAGGTACATCTGCGACCCGGGGATGTCTCGCGCGACGAGCATCACCATGGTGGCCGAGCGGTCGGGAATGGTGACGGCGTTGGGGAGGTCGTAGCGCGTGGAGCCGCCCTGCACCGCGAGGGCCGCGAGCGAGGCCACGTTGCGCGGCGCCTGCGAGCGCGTCGTGGCGGTGTTGACCTCGAAGGCGTGGTCGCGCAGGGTGCCGCTCGTGGGCTGCATGGCCTCCCGCGCGAAGTGCATGCGACGATTGACGGTCTGGCCCTGCGCGCGCTGCTGGAGCGCGTCGACCACGCCGTTGCAGTTGTCGTCGGCGCCGTTGCAGGCCTCGGATTGGGGCGCCGCGGGGGCGGGCTGGGCGTGCTCGATGCTCTCGTCGTTGACGGCGAGGGTGGTCTCGCCGGTGGGCACGGCGTCGATCACCGCGCCCTCGTCGGTGACCACGGGGCGCACGGGGATCACCGGCGTGGCGAGCTCGGAGCGAAACGACACGGGCGAGCCCGCGACGAGCGAGAGGCGCACGCCGCGCCAGTCTTCGCCCGAGAGGTTCTGCACGATGCCCCAGGCCTGCACCTGCGCGGTGGCGCCGTTGAACACCAGGCGGTACGAGGGGCGCCAGATGGGCGTCTCGACGGTGTAGCCCACGAGGAGGTCGTGGGCGCGGCCGTCGAGCGCGAGGGTCACCGTGCGGCGCGCGTCGGCGGGCGGCGGGGCGCCATCGGCGCGCTCCTCGGGGAGCGGAAAGGCCGCGGCGCGCACCGAGCTCCCGCCGCGCTCCATGACGGCGAGGGTGGCGAGAAAATCGCCCACCTCGCGCTGCGTGACGCGAAAGCGCACCTCGCCGTCTTCAACGTGTCCCTGGCGTTCGAAGTACCCCACGCCGTTGCGGTAGATCACCACGCGCTGCAGCGGCAGCGACGAGGCGGTCTGCACCGCCGCGCTGCGTCCGCAGCCCGAGGCGACGGCGAGCGTGAGGGCGAGGGCGCAGGGGCTGAGCAGGCGCGAGCATCGAGCGGGGCGGCGTGCGATCGACATGAGCGGTGACCTCCGGTGTGGTGGAGCACCGACGCTATCGCTCCCGCGGGGCCCTGTGGCGGTCGCGCGCTCGAAGGTGACGCGGAGGGCTACGACCCGACGACGCGGTCGTGCGGGAGCAGCGCCTCGAGGGAGGCGCGCAGGTCGGCCGCGGAGAACGGCTTGTGGAGCAGGCGCGCGCGGTCGCGCGGCAGCGCGTCGAGGTCGGCGCCCTTGGGAAAGCCCGACACGAGGAGCACGCGCAGGCGGGGGTTGCGCGCGAGGAGCTCGGCGGCGAGCTCGCTCCCGCGGCGCCCCGGGAGCATCACGTCGAGCACGGCGAAGTCGAAGCCCTGGCCGTCGTCGAGGTAGGCCGCGAGGCCCGCTTCGGCGTCGGGGGCCGTCACGCACGCGACGCCGAGGTCGCCGAGGATGCGCGCCACCATGCGAAGGAGGGGCGCCTCGTCGTCGACGGCGAGGCAGCGCAGGCCCGCGAGGTCGCGCGTGGCGACGGCCGTGTTGGTGGGCGCCGCGGCGCCCGCGACGAGGGGGAAGTCGAGGTGGAACACCGTGCCGCGCCCCACCTCGCTGTGCACGTGCACGGCGCCCTCGTGGTCGCGCATGGCGGCAAACACCGACGCCAGCCCGATGCCCGTGCCGCGGCCCGTGGACTTGGTGGTGAAGTACGGTTCGAAGATGCGCTCGAGGAGATGCGGCGCGATGCCCGTGCCGGTGTCCTGCACCGAGAGCCGGAGGTAGGCGCCGGGCTCGAGCGGGCTGGTGCTGCGCGCGCACCAGGCCTCGTCGAGCTGAACCACGTCGCTGCTCAGCGTGAGGGTGCCGCCCTGGGGCATGGCGTCGCGGGCGTTGACGCAGAGGTTGAGCAGCATGCTCTCGAAATCGGCCGCGTCGGCGAGCACGGTGTCGCGCGGCGCCTCGAGGCACGTGACCACGCGCACCGTAGGGGGGAGCGCGCGGGCGATGAGGTGCTGCATCGACTGAACGACGGTGTGCGCGGCGAGCGGGCGGCGCTCGACGGGGGCGCGGCGGCCCAGGCTCAGGAGCCGCCGGGTGACCGAGGCCGCGCGCTGGGCGGCGGCGGCCATCGCCGCGAGGCTCTCGTCTACGCCCGGGGTGAGGGTGCCTTCGGCGTCGAGGTCTGTTCTCACGAGGTCGGACGCGGCGAGAATGGTGCTCAACACGTTGTTGAAATCGTGCGCGACGCCGCCGGCGAGCTGGCCCACCAGGTCGACGCGCTGCAGCTGGCTCTCGCGCGCCTTGAGCGCGAGGAGCGCGCTCACGTCGCGGCCCTCGACGATGGCGTAGCGCAGGGCGCCGTCGGCGTCGCGGCAGGGGGCCACGGTGACGTCGAGCACCGTCGACGTCGCGGGCAGGCTCACATCGAGGCGGCGGTTGGCGCCCTCCGACAGGGCCGCGGCGATGGCCGCGCGCAGGTGGG
>CANMAT010000351.1 GCA_947494865.1 Deltaproteobacteria bacterium | reverse complement strand
GGGAGGGAGCGGGGAGGGGAGGCGCGTCAGGAGGGCGTGCGGCCGGCGGGCTCGGGCTGCGCCTGCGCGGCGGCGGCGTCGACGAGGCTCTGCGTGGCGCGGGCCCGCGCGCGCCCCTCGACGACCCGTTGACCGCGGAGGGTGACGTACTTCACCACGCGGGTGTAGTGCGTGGCGAGGGCGGGCCTGCGGGGCGCGCGGTGGGCGTACTCGTCGTGGCATCCGGTGACGACGTTGTGCATGTCGGAGAGGCCGAGCTCGAGCAGGTGCTCGTGCGCCGCGAGCAGCTCGCGGAGCGCGGCGACGGTGCCCCGAAGGCCGTCGACGCGCACGATGAGCTCGCCCAGGTCGCCGAGCGCGGGGGCGAGGTCGCCGAGCTCCTGCGGCACCTTGTCGGCGCGGGCCGCGAGCTCCCGCGCGGCGTCGAGGAGCTCGGACTCGGAGTCGGCGCTCACCCACTGGATGCGCTGGCGCCGCGCGGTGAGCTCGGGCGCGATGTACCCGACGGGAACAGCCGCGACAGCGTCTTTGCGGAGGTACCGCACGCTACGGTTGGCGGCGATGGCGTCGTTGGCGTCGGCGATGGGCGTGAGGGCCTCGTCGGTCTTGCCCTCGGTGATCTGACGATCTGCGGTGCGCGTCGACATGGTGAACACTCTTTCTGGCCCCGAAGGGCCACCGTGCAACCTCGCGAACGGGGGCTACGTGTTCCGTCGAGCGCCCGTGGTTCTCGCAAAACGACAGGCTCCTACATTTGGTGTCGAGGTGCGAGGCGCCCCCCGTTGGCATGGCATCCCTTCGGCGAAGGGATGGATCCTATGGGTGGATAGGATGGATCCCTTCGGCGAAGGGATGGATCCTATGGATGGATAGGATGGATCCCTTCGCGGAAGGGATGGATCCTATGGATGGATAGGATGGATCCCTTCGCGGAGGGGTGGCGGATCGCCACCTCAACGGCGCCTCGAATCGAGAAATCTGTGCAACCGGGAACGTAGGTAACACTTCAGACCGGGAACCTGGGTGACACTCACCGCGAGCGATGGGCCGCAAATCGGGGAGTTGGGTGACACCGACCGGCTCTCTGTTCCTTCGAACCGGGCACTTGTGCTCGCGCACCGACGGCCCGGGTGACACGGTCCACGAGAGCGCTCCCACAGACGGCGTGCGGGGGCTCGCGAACAGGCACCTCAGGTGTTGCGATCTCGTTATAACCGGGCGACGAGAGCACGCTACGGCGTGCGTGCAGGCAACGACTCGCTCACGACGAGCGCGCGACGTACGCCGTCGGGGGCGCGCAGGGGATAGCAGCTCACGAAGCGCGCCTCTTCGACGAAGGAGCGCTCACCGTCGTGCGCGAGGCACGGCCCGGCTTGCCGCACGCGCACCGCGACATCGGGGAAGGCCGCGTAGGCCGAGCGCAGGGTGCGCCCCACGAACGCGTGGTCGCGCTGCGTGTCGTCGGCCATGGTGCGCTGCTCGCGCATCACGCGGAGGGTGCCGTTGACGACGCCCACGAGCAGCGTGGTGGCGATCACCCCGTGCATCAACTGACGCGTGACCCTCATCGTGGCCGCGGGCACTGCGACGTTCATACCAGCGCTTCTACCCGATGCGGTGCGTGCGGTGGCAGCGTAGCGAAATTCCCCACTGGCGCTTTCTGGGACGCGACGGCCCCCTCTCGAGGGGAGCGCCCGCTGCGCGCACGGCGCGGGCGCTCAGCGTCCGAGCATTTCGTTGCCCAGGAGCCCGAGGAGCACCCGCGAGGCGCCGTTGGCGTCGGTGTGCAGTTCGAAGCGCGCGCGTTCGAACCACTGCACCTTGTGGTCGCGACCGTCGGAGAGGCGCTCGGTCATCACCGGCGTGAGCGGCAGCCCGAAGAGCGCCAGCGACTCGGCCTCGGAGGCCCCCGCGCGCCCGTCGAACTCGACGCCGTGGCCGCGCCAGTATGCCAGAAACCCCGTGCGCAACGCCCCATCGGCGACGTCGCACACGTTGATGCGCGTCTCGGGGAACCACCGGCACCCGGCCCGCGCGCCGGCGTCGCGCGGCGTCGACCAGAAGTCGGCCCCGCCGTGCATCGCGCGAAACCGCTGGTCGCCGAGGCGCCCGAGCAGCACGTCGTAGGGGGGCGCGTTCTCGCCGTGGTACTCGAGGCGCGCGCGCTCGAACCACTGCGTGGGGTACGCGCGGCCGTCTTCGCCGACGGCGGGCTGCGCCGCCGTCACGGGGTAGCCGAACACGGGGAGACCGCCGTTGCTCTCCCAGTATTGCCGCAGGCGCCCGCAGAGGTGCTGCCCCGTCGGCGGCCAGTAGGCGCAGTTGCTACCGCCGAGGGTGCACGCGCTCGCGGGAACGTAGGGCGCGCAGCCGCCGCGGGGGCGCGTGTCGCGCTCGACGAGCTCCGTCGCGACCGTCACCGAGGCGCCCACGCCGAAGCCGATGAGCCCGAGCCCGCGCGCGTAGTACGAAGCCTCGCCGGTGCCCGGTCCGCTCGTGACGGTGAGCTGCACCACGTCGTTGAAGTTGCGCCACGATCGCATGCGCTGCGCGAGCACGGAGCGGCGCACGGTGCTCCCGGGGGCGGTGTCGAAGTTGGTCGCGCAGGGGGCGCAGGTGTCGCGATCGACCGCGACGATCTCCATGTCGGCGGCGAAGCGCGTCGAGCCTCCGATGGGCAACGCGAGGCGGCGCTTGATGAAGGGCGCGGCGAGGTCGGGCCGCCCCGGCGACTGATACTGCGTCGCGGCCCATCGCGAGCGGGGTCGCAGGCCGTTGTAGGGGCTGCGCGGGTCGCCGTCCCACCGACGCTGGCAGGTGGCCGGGGTGTTGTCGCGGCCGCACTGCACGTCGCACCAGAGGTGCGTCTGGCCGTCGCCGTCGGCGCAGAGACCGCCCGCTGCGGTCACGCAGTAGGCCCACGTGCGGTCGAAGCGAATGCGCAGCCAGTCGTTGTCGATCCACCAGTCTTCGTAGCCGTCGCCGTCGGCGCTCTTGACGAAAACGTAGTGGGCCATGCCGCGCGCCTCGCCCATGGGTATGGTGCGAAACTCCTGCCCGTCGAAGCGCCACGCGCGCGTCGCGGCGCCGCACGCGGGGAGCATGTACTCGGCCATGTCGACCGTCGACGCGCCGATGGCCGACGAGAGGCCGCCGTCGTCGAAGTCCGCCGCGCAGCCTGCGAGGCACGCAAACGCCGTGACCCTGCGCGCGAGTGTGCTGTACGTGGGAGCCATCGCGCGGGAGCACAGCACCCGCGCGCGCGTCGCGTCAACGGGATGAAGCGCGCGCCGCGTCGCGGCCTCCCCCTCAGCCTCGCACGCGACCGATGACCACGGGCGTCGCGATGATCCAATCGGGCTGCGTGTGCGCGCCGAACCAGCCGTACCCGGTGCCCGCACCGGTGACCGGGTCGGTGGCCACGAGGAGCGTGCCCGAGCCGAAGCCCGACGCGCCGCGCTCGGTGTCGCGCGTGTCGTCTTGATGGGCGTAGCGCGTCGAGTCGATGATGCGCACCAGCACCCCGAGGCTGTGCAGCCGCGGCGCGTCGACCACGAAGGCCACGTGCCCCGTGTTGTGCGACGGAAACCACGGCGGCCGCTGCCACGCGAGCACGTCGCCCGGGCGCGCCTCGGCCACCCGCGCCACGCGCTGCCAGCCGCGCGCGAAGCGCCCCACCGGGGCGTGCGCGATGGTGCGCGCGAAGCCCGCCGCCACGGGGCGCGCGCTGGCCAGCGCGGCGAGCGCCTCGGGGGCCGCGCGGCGCAGCACGTAGGCCGCCATCGCCGAGCAGTCGAAGTCGTAGCGGCCCGCGCGCTCGTCGATGCGCGTCGTGTGGTTGTAGGTGCTCGTGCGAAGGGTGTTGGCGATGCGCGCGAGCTCGTTCATCACGCGCTGCGGGGCGGGCGCGCGGTTGCCATACGCGTGCGCCGACGAGAGGGGCAGCCCCAGCGAGCCGAGCGAGAGCGACAGGAAGGTGCGGCGTTGCATGGGGGTCATCGACGGCCTACGGGGTGCGTCGGTTCCCAGGCAATGTACCTCAACGGAGGTAGCGCACGCGCCCCTCGCCCTGACGAACCTCGAGCCTGTAGTTTGCGGGGATGTCGGTGAACACCTCGGTGGTGCCCGCCGCGTCGGGCCACTGCACCTCGAGGCGCTCGATGGCGCACTGCGCGCCGAGGCCCACGTGCGCCACGAGCTCGGCGCTGAGCCCCGCGAGGCCCCAGTTGCCCTGCACGTCTCGCGTCTGCGTGACGCCGCCCGCGGTGACCCGCACGCGCGCACCGACGCCCGCGCGGTTGGCGCCGCCGTCGCCGCGGCCCACGAGGCGCACCGAGGTCCAGTTCTGCTCGCCCGAGACGTTCTCGTAGAGGCGCACCACGGCGCGGCCCATCCAATCGGCGCTGCACGAGCGCGCGAGCGAGGTGGCGAGCACCACGTCGAGGTCGCCGTCGTTGTCGAAGTCGGCGAGCGCGAGGCCCACGGGGCACGCGTGCACGATGCCCGCGCGCGTCGACACCTCGGCGAAGCGGCCGTCTTGCTGCTGCTGAAAGAGCCAACCCCGATTGCCCGGGTAGTCGCTGCCGCCGGCCCAGATGTCTTGCCGACCGTCGTTGTCGAAATCGAAGATCGCGTTCGAGAGCACCCCCTCGTCGGCCGAGCGCGCGAGCGGAATGGTGAGGCCGTTGGTGGTGCGGTCGATGCGGTTGAAGCGCGCGGGCATGCCCTGCGCGGTCACGTTCTCGAGGAGCTGCGCGCGGTCGGAGGTTGCGCCCACGTCGCCGTGCGCGATCTCGCCGGTGTAGAGGTCGACGTCGCCGTCGTTGTCGACGTCGCCGCACGCGATCGAAAAGCTGTTGCCGTTGTTGCGCCAGGGCTGGTCGTCGACGCCCGCGCGCCACCCGCGGCCGGTGGTGCCGCCGAAGGCCGCGCAGATGCCCGCCGCGGGGGCGGGCACGGTGGCGGGGCAGCGCCCGGCGTTCACCTGGCAGTAGCAGCGGTAGCTCTGGTTGGAGGAGAAGTCGCGGTCGCTGTCGCCGCCCACGTTGGAGTCCACCGAGTCGTCGCGGTAGCCCTCGGCGTCGCTGGTCATGAGCAGGTTGAACTGACGGCCGTACGCCGCGCCGATCATGTCGGGGCGGCGGTCGTTGTTCACGTCGCAGGCCGACAGACCGTAGAGGGGTCGGTTGTTGGTCACCGTGAGGAGCGACGCCGTGGTGGTGTCGAGCGTGAGGCCCACGACGTCGGTCGCGTCGGCGAAGGAGCCCCGACCGTCGCCGCGAAAGAGCTGCGACTG